>JBJOHE010000305.1:0-4837 GCA_046047895.1 Planctomycetota bacterium
CCGGAATCGATCGAGCCGCTGGCGATCGAGCCGCATCCAGCTGCGGTCGGGCATCGATCTGCACCTCTCCGCCGAGGCAGCGCTCGAGTTTTCCAGCTCGATCGAAGACTACCTGCCGCCCGTGGGAACCTGTTGCGAGGGTGTCGGGGCCATGACCGCAGGGGGGCTCTTCTATGCCGACCGGGCCACCAACGTGGCTGTGACGGGCAGCGGCACGCTGATCGGACCGGAGGCAGGCTCCCCCATTCCAAGAGGCCTCGACTGAGCCGCTCGTCGCAGGCGGTTTAGGCTCGGGCGAGTCGTACGAGCGCGGCGATGCCCCGGTCGAGCGTGCGGTCGTCGGTGGTGTAGGCGATCCGGAAGTGGGTGTCGGCGGCGCCGAACACGTTGCCGGGCACCACGATCAGTTTCTCCTCGGCCACCGCCCGCTCGGCGAAGGCCTGGCCGGAGCCGCCCGGAGCGCGGGGGTAGAGGTAGAACGCACCGCCCGGAACCTGGAAGTCGTAGTGGTCGCGGAGGCCGGCGACGAGCTTGTCCCGCTTGCGGCGGCACTCGGCCTGCTCCGCGTCCATCGGCGTCTCGAGAGCCTCGACCGCCGCCCACTGGCCCACCTGCGGGGCGCAGACGAAGGTGTATTGCTGGATCATCGCGCAGGTGTCGACCACGTCGGCAGGCCCGTGCAGCCAGCCCACCCGCCAGCCGGTCATCGCGTGCGACTTGGAGAAGCCGTCGAGCACGACGACCCGCTCCGAATGCAGGGCAGGGGAGGCGAAGGGGGCGTCGTAGCAGAGCGTGCGATACAGCTCGTCGCTGATGATCGTGATGCCGTGCCGCTCGGCCAGGGCCGCCAGGTCGCGCACGATCTCGCTCGTCGCCACCACGCCCGTGGGGTTGGCCGGTGTGTTGAGGAGTATGACCCGGGTTCGCGGCGTGATCGCCGCCGCCACCCGATCAAGATCGATCTGGAAGCTCGGCGCGGTGTCGATCGCCACGGGTCTGCCGCCGAGGAACTCGATCAGCGGCCGGTACATCACGAACGCCGGCTCGAAGAGGATCGCCTCGTCGCCCGGGTCGAGCAGGGCCATCAGGGCCAACACCAGCCCGCCGCTCGTGCCGCTGGTCACCATCAGCCGCCGGTCGGGCTGTCCGGTTTCGGCCCGGGCCCGCTGCTCGAGCTGCTCACGCAGTTGCGGAATGCCCTGGGTGGGCGTGTAGCCGTTGCGGCCGGCGTCGATCGCGGCCTTGGCGGCGGTGCGGGCCCGCTCCGGCATCGCGAAATCAGGCTGGCCGATCGAGAGGTTGATCGGGTCTTCCAGCCGGGCCGCCAGGTCGAAGGCCTTGCGAATGCCGGAGGAATCGAAGGCGGCCGCGCGGCGGGCAATTCCGCCGCGCGGCCTGCCGGAGTCGGGGTGGGTCATCGGATCGCTGGCCTCGTCCGCGGCATCAGCCGGCGTCCTTGAAGAGTTCGGCGAGCCTCTCGCCCAGCTTCTCTCCGCGGACATCGAGCGTGATCACGTTGCCATCGCGGCCGATCAGCACGAGCTGCGGGATGCCCGAGATGCCGTAGAACTGCGCGATCGGATCCTGCCATCCCTTGCCGGCAAAGATGATCGGCCAGGGGATCTCGTTGTCGGCCACGAACTTCTCGACCTCGGCCTTGTCCTCGTCGAGGCTGATGCCCACGACCTCGAAGCCCTTGGCGTGGTACTTGTCGTACTCGGCCTTCATGTTGGGAATCTCGGCGATGCACGGGCCGCACCAGGTGGCCCAGAAGTCGACAAGCACGACCTTGCCTGCGAAAGCGGCCTGGTTGAAGGCGGTGCCATCGAGCAGGTCGCCCTTGAGTTCCATCGGATTGCCGGGAAGGGCCATCAGCCGCAGCTTGCCCTCGAAGCTTTCGGCGAGCTGTTGGATCCGGGGATCACCGCTCGCGGCCATGATCGGCCCGAAGGTCTTCATCGCCGCGACGGCGAGTTCGCCCCCTCCGGGCACCTGCTCGAGCACGCCGGCAAGTTGCATCGCGAGCGCGGCCGTCTGCTGGTCGTCGGGATGATCCTTCATGAGCGCGGCCGTCTTCGTCAGGAGCCCTTCCACCCCATCGAGCTTGCCCGAAGAGAAGATTTCGCGGGCCTCGCTGATGAGCTGCATCCGCTTGGCCTCGAGGGCCAGCGTCTTGTCGGGGCTGTCCGCGAGGGAGGCGGCGAAGGCGGCCATCTCATCCTCGGCCCCGTCTTCCCCGAGCTGGCTGAGCGCCCCGAGGCTCTCGAGCTTCAGCTTCGCCGCGGTGATCCGGAGCGGATCGTCGGCCCCGACCTGGGCGAGCACCTTGTCGGCGGCCTCCACGGCCAACCGCGAGACGCCGCGGATGTAATCGATCATTTCCTCGCGCGACTTCGGCCGCTGCTTCGGCGGCAGGAGGCCTTCAACAAAGGCGAGCAGCTCCGCGGGCGTGCCCTCGGGCAGCGCGGGCACGGTCAACGGCTCGCTCGACTCGGCGTCGGCGACGGCGGGCTGGAACGCGAGCGCCGACAGCGGTGCCGCTGCGAGCGTGGCGACGACGAGCAGGGCGGAAGCGGCCCGCAGCGGGGCGACGCGGATGCAAAGGATCGACATGAAGACCTCGGAGGGGAAAGCGGGCGGAAGGAGCCGACGCCGCCGGAAAGCGTACCCGCCGCCGCTCGCGGGGGGCAACGGTCGGTCAGCGGACGGTCACGCGGAATCTGACAAACCCGCTTTCCCCCGGCTGGAGCGTGTCGGAGAGCCGCCAGGTGAGCACCACCGAGCCGTCATCGCCGGTCTCGGTGGCGAAGGCGGCCGGGAGGCTCGACGCGGCCGAGCGGGGCACCAGTTCCAGCCGGCTGGGCAGGGCGTCGGCCAGCGTGATTCCCGTGAGCGGCCGGTCGCCGGAATTGAGCATGAAGATTGTGAAGTCGAGTTCTTCTCCCACCCGTGCCGTGTCGGTGCCCGCCCGCTTGCAGAGCGTCAACTCGGCCCGGCCCGGCTCTTCGAACCGGAGGGTGGCCGTGCCGCGGTCGGCGGCCACGACCTGCGGGGCGGTGTCGTTGAGCAGCACGTTGGCCGCCTTGATGCAGGTCCAGGCCACGGGCACATCGAAGCCGACCACGATGATCGGCCGTTCCCGCTGCCGGGTCTGTTCGGGCTGGTCGATCGCCAGTTCTTCAGCCGGACGTTCGCGGCCGTCGTCTTCGTGGAGGGCGATCTCCTGGTCGACCGCGAGCGGGCCGGTCGCGTCCTCCACGGCCACGCCGGGCAGCGCCTTGCGGGCCGCCTCGGGGGCGAGGTTTTGCACGCTGCCCCAGACCGGCTGGCGTTCCACCTGGAGTTCCACCAGCTCGTCGTTGACCAGGCCGCCCGGGCCGATCGGCGCCGCATCTTCGAGCGGCCGCACCACCTCGCGGACGGAGGCGAATCGCGGCGCGTAGACGCAGGCGCAGTTGGAGGTCGTGAGGTGCACGATCTCGTGCTCCGGGCCGTCGTCGGCCGGACGGTAGCGGGCCACCGTATCGCCAGCGGTGAGGTTGTCGAGCCCGGAATCACCGCGCGGCCGGGCGAGCGGGCCATGATCGCCGCCGTCGCAGACGAGATAGGGGCCGAGCACCGGCACGGCCGGTTCGCATGCCATGCAGGCGGCCGGAGCGACGCAGCCCTCGGGGCCGCAGCTGGATGCCGTGGCGACCGGGCCGCAGCGGCCCGGCCCGCATCGGCCTGCCCGCAGTCCCAGCCGGGGCAGGGGAGGGCAGGGGGCCTCGCAGCCGACCGTCACGGCTCCCTGGTGCCACCGAACCGCTGGCGAGCCCGGCCCAGACTCAGACGCATCGAAGGCGGTCGCTTCGAGTTCAGCCGCTGCCGTCGGCTCAGGCGACACCGGCAACAGGGCCGCGGTGAGCGAGCTGGGCTCAAGGCCTGCAGCAGTTGGTTCCTCGATCACCGGGAGGTCGTCGGGGAGGATCGTGACGCTCGTGGCCGTCAGCGCGAGCGGGGCCGTCAGCGAGCGGCAGGAGGCCAGGACCACCGCCGCGATCCCGATGGCGAGTAGGCGAATCCACCGGGCGGCGTTCATGGGAGGCTCCCCTGGGCGGGAATCCGATTGCCGACGATCAGCTCGGCCACCGGATCGCCCAGCGTGCGGGCCACCTCGAAGGCGTCGTCGCCCGGCTTCACGTCGAACCAGCCGGCCGGCACGATGTCGGGCTCCTGGGTGTCGCAGGAGACGTACACCACCCGGCGGATGAGCGCGCCTTCGAAGGCGGCGGCGAGGTCGTCGGCATCGATCGCGATTTCGACCGGGAATCGCCAGTCCATCCCGGGGGGGCTGCCGAGCCGGGCCAGCACGCGGACGGAGGGAAACAACTCCTCGCCTTCCCGGCCCTCCAGGCCGGTCACTCGCAGCCGGTAGGCGTGGCCCACCACGAGCGCGAGCCGCAGCGGACCTTCTCGCAGGGGCGTCCAGCCGTCGGCCGTCTCGATGGCCAACTCCATGCCGGCGGGCCCGCGGATCTCCACCGGCTGCACGCTCCGCGACACGTTCGATACCGGACAGGGGCCGGGCTGAAGCTGCCCGGGGGCGCCAATCGCTCCCGGTGCCATGCAGGCGGCGTTTTGTTCCACCATTCCGGCCGCGGCTGCGTTGCCAGGCAGGCCTGGCGAAGCGGTCACGGCGAGGATGGCGGTCGCCAGCAGCCCTCGGGTCAGCTGCAGCGCGGTCCCTGTCCGGTATTCGTTCACGTGGTCGATGGGGGCGAGATCACTCCGGGGGTCAGATTCGTTCGAGCAGGCCAGGCCGCGACGGGGATGAAGACTGAGCATGGAATCCCTC
>JBJOHE010000306.1:0-8052 GCA_046047895.1 Planctomycetota bacterium
TGTTGAAGCCTGGGTTCCAACCGACCCGTGGGGGCCGGCGTGTAGCCTGCCCGAATTCGCGTTACTTCGGACCGGGGAATGAACTGGTATGGCACCCGCATTCCGCAGGCTTCAAGCCTGCAGCTACGGGCCTGCTCGAAGGCCACGTGCCGGGGAGGATCCAGCGCGGTTCAGGCTTTCTCTGCGACCCAGGCTTGCGGGTTCAGTCCTGAAAGAGCGACTTCTGCTCGGTGGCTGTGGCAGCCTTGCGACGGGGCTTGGTCGGGGCAGGGGGGGTGTCGGATTCGAGAGCCAGGAGCAGGTCGCGGGCCCGCTCGATCACCCGCGTGGGCACGCCGGCGAGTCGGGCCACGTGCACGCCCCAGCTCTTGTCGGCCGCCCCGGGAGCCACCTGGTGAAGAAAAATGAGCTCGTCACGATGCTGCTGCACGAGCACCTGCACGTTGCCCACACCGGGCAGGCGATCGAGCGCGGCAAGCTGGAGGTAGTGGGTGGCGAACAGCGTGCGACAGCCGACTCCGCCCTGGAGGTGCTCGACCACGGCCTGGGCGATCGCCAGGCCGTCGAAGGTGCTCGTGCCGCGGCCCACCTCATCGAGGATCACAAGGCTGCGGGGCGTGGCCCGGTTGAGGATCCGAGCCGTCTGCGACATTTCCACGAGGAACGTGCTCGCTCCCCGGGCGAGGTCGTCGCCGGCTCCGATTCGGGCAAACAGTCGATCGATGATGCCCACCCGGCAGCGGCGGGCCGGCACGAAGCTCCCTGCCTGGGCCATCACGGCCAGGAGCGCCGCCTGGCGGATGAAGGTGCTCTTGCCGCCCATGTTGGGGCCGGTCACCAGCAGGATCGCGGGAGCGGCTGTTGCGAGCGGGCTGCCTGGGGGCCGGGCGACGAGCGCCAGGTCATTTGCCACAAGCGTGCCCGGTGGCAGCAGGTCTTCGAGCACCGGGTGACGGCCGGCTTCGATCTCGAGCTCACCTCCGGCGGTGATCTCCGGCCTGACCCAGGATCGGCGGCGGGCGACGTCGGCGAATGACACGAGCACGTCGAGGATCGCCAGGATGCCGGCCGCCCGGTCGAGCCGATGCCGCTGGCCGGCCACGAACTCCCGCAGGTCGTCGAGCAGCGCGATCTCCCGTCGCACCGCTTCCTCTTCGGCGCCGAGCACCTGCCGCTGCCGCTCGTCGAGTTCGGGGGTGGTGTATCGCTCGGCGTTTTTGACCGTCTGCTTGCGGACGTATTCCGGTGGCACCTTGTCGGCATGGGCCCGGCCCACTTCGAGAAAGAAGCCGAAGACTCGGTTGTAGCCCACCTTGAGTGAGCCGATGCCGGTGCGCTCGATTTCCTGGGCCTGGTAGCGGGTGATCCAGGCCTTGCCGCCGCTGGCAAGCTCCAGGAGTTCGTCGAGCGGCTGGTCGAAGCCCGGTCGGATGAAGCCACCTTCGCGGGCGAAGACCGGGCAGCCCTCGCGGAGCGTCGCCGTGATCCGGCCGGCGAGATCGGTGCAGGGATCGAGCGACTCTCGGAGATCGGCGAGGAGCGTGGTTCGTTCGGGGACGGCTGCCCGGAGATCGTCGAGCACCGCCAGCACGTCGGGCAGGATCGAGGCGGCATGGCCGATCCGTTCGAGGTCCCGGGGACCAGCCCGGCCGGTGACGACCCGGCCGATCAGCCGCTCGACGTCCCCCACGCCGGCGAGCCGATCGGCCAGCCGGCTCGCGAGCGTCGGGGCGGCCACGAGCGTGGCCACCGCGTCGAGCCGCTCTTCGATGCCGCCGCGATCGACGAGCGGTGCCCCCAGCCATTCACCGAGCAGTCGCCCCCCCATCGCCGTCTTGGTGTGATCGAGCACGCCGGCGAGCGATCCAGCGCGGCGGCCGCTGGCTGTGCCCCGCACGAGTTCCAGACTGCGGCGGGATGCCTCGTCGATCTCCAGGCGGAGGCCCGGCCGCCAGGCGGCGAGCGTGTCGATCCGCCCGATCGCAGCCGGCTCGTTCTCTTCGAGATAGGCCACGATGCCGCCCGCGGCGGCGATGCCCCAGGCGTCGGTTTCTGGTTCAAACCCGAGCCCTTCGAGCCGCCGCCCTCCGAGGGCTCGGCCGAGTGCGGCCTCGGCCGTCGCGGGCTCGAACCACCAATCGGGCCGGGCGGTCATCACCCGGCCGCGGCCGGCCGTGTCGACAAGCGTGGCCACCTCGGCCCGGTGCCGGTCGGGGCAAAGGCATTCGGCCGGGTCGAGCCGGAGCAGGTGGTCAGCCACGTCGTCGCGGTCGACCACCGCCGCCTCGAACCGGCCGGCAGCCACGTCGATCCAGGCGAGGCCCACCCGCCCGCAGGCCACGTCCTGGCCGCGTCGCTCCTCCGGCAGGATCGCCACCAGCCAATTGCTCCGGTCGGGATCGAGCAGCGATTCGTCGGCGGCGATGCCCGGCGTGACGATCCGCGTCACCTCGCGGCGGAGGAGCCCCTTGGTCGTCTTGGGATCGTCGATCTGCTCGCAGATCGCCACCCGCCGCCCGGCCGCCACGAGCTTGGCAAGCTGCGGGTCGAGCTGGTGATGCGGAAATCCTGCCATCGGCAGGGCGTCGGGGCCCTTGTCGCGGCTGGTGAGCGTGAGGTCAAGCAGGCCTGCGGCCTCGCGGGCGTCGTCGCCGAAGAGTTCGTAGAAGTCGCCCATCCGAAAGAGCACGAGCGCACCGGGGCAGCGATCCTTCGCCGCCTCGAACTGCTGCATCATCGGAGACTTGGCCGTGGCCATGCCCCGAAATGTAGCAGCCTCCGGCCGTTGCGCGGCCCCGGCAGCCGTTGCCTTTGACCGGAGCGGCGGCCGTGCGTACAAAACAAGGAGTGCGGGATCCGATGAGAGGCCCCTGCGATGGGGATCTGTGAACCTGGTCAGGGCTTAACCGCAGCAGCCATAAGCAGTCGTCTCTTTGTGCGGTGGGCCTCTCATCGGCGCCCGACGTAAGCCCAGGTCTCATGGCAACGCCCGATTCCACCGCGAGCGAGACGCCGGCCGGGAACGGCCCGGCGAGTTATCAGGTGGTGGCCCGCCGGTATCGGCCCCAGCGGTTCGCCGATCTCGTGGGGCAGGAGCATGTTGCCCGCGGCCTCTCGGGGGCGATCGAGAGCGGTCGAATCGGCCACGCCTACTTGTTCACGGGGGCCCGCGGCGTGGGCAAGACGAGCGCCGCCCGAATCTTCGCCAAGGCGCTCGATTGCGAGCAGGGCCCCGCCCCGGAGCCCTGCAATGCCTGCGAGGCCTGTCGCACGATCACGGCCGGGCAGGACGTGGATGTGGTGGAGATCGACGCCGCCAGCAACCGCGGAATCGACGAGATTCGCAGCCTGCGGCAGAACGTGGCCATCCGGCCCGCCCGCGGCCGGTTCAAGGTGTACATCATCGACGAAGTGCACATGCTCACCCGTGAGGCCTTCAATGCGCTCTTGAAGACGCTCGAGGAGCCGCCCGGGCATGTGAAGTTTGTCTTTTGCACGACCGAGCCTGAGAAGCTGCCGATCACGATCCTCTCCCGCTGCCAGCGGTTCGATTTCGTGACGGTCGACGCGGCGGCGATCGCCCGGCGGCTGGCCCAGATCGTGGAGGCCGAAGGGGCCGATGTCTCCGCCGAGGCACTCCACCTGATCGCCCGCCGGGCCGCCGGCAGTATGCGGGACAGCCAATCGCTGCTCGAACAACTGCTCGGATCCGCGTCGGGGCCGATTGGGGTGGATGACGTCCACGCCGTGATCGGCACGGGCAGCGAGGAGCGGATCGGGAGCCTGCTCGCGGCGATCGCGGCCCGCGACCCGGCCGCCGCCGTGGCCGCGCTCGATCATGCCCTCGCGGGCGGGGCCGATCCGGGCGGGGTGCTCGAGCAGCTGCTGGCCGGACTGCGGGATTGCCTCCTGGCAAGCGTGGGCTGCGGGGCTGACATGCTTACCGGTTCGGCGGGGCTCGGCCTCGACATCGAGGCGACCGGCCGCGGCCTGGGCACGGCCACGATCCTGGCGATGCTCCAGATCCTGGACCAGGCACTCTCGCGGATGCGGACCAGCGGCCACGCCCAGGTCTTGGCGGAGATGGCCGTTGTGCGACTGGCGGGAATCGAAGATCTCGAGGGACTGGCCGATGCCGTGGCGCGGGTGGCTGCCGCAGAGGGGGGCGGCCGACCGGCCGGAGCGGCGGTCGCGCGGCCCCCAGTTCGTCCCCCTGCCGTGGCACCGTCGCGGACGGCGACCCGGCCGGCAGAACCGCGCGAAAAAAAAACGACCGAGCTAACGGCTGAGGGCAGAGAGGCACGCGGCTCCGCCCTGCCCGGGCCGGTCGAGCCGGCAGCCGTGCCGCCCCGGGCGACCTTGGCCGCCGCGCCGCCCGGCCCCTCGGATGCCGGGCAGCCGGACGCCGCCGCTTCACCCGAAGCTTCGCGTCCGACTCAGCCGGCGAGCCTCCCGGCCGACCCGCTCGCCGCCTGGCAGGCCGCGAGCGAAGGGCTCGAGGGCCTGGCTGCCGACTTCGCGGCCACCGCCGCCGCCGCGGCCTGGAAGGATGGTCAGCTCGAAGTGACGCTCCCTGCCACCGCCGCCACCGCGGCCTCGTTTCTCAGGCGGCCCGATTCGGTGGCGGCGATCGGGCAGGCGCTCGAACAGCTCGCAGGTCGGCCGGTGCGATATGCGGTGGTGCTCGCCGCCGCGACGCCGGCCGCCCAGGAGTCGCAGCCCGTCCCCCCGCGGCCGGGGGCGGTCTCGCAGGCGGGCCTGGTGCGGGCGGCCACCGAGCACCCGTTTGTCTCCCATGCCCGCTCGCTCTTCGATGCTGCGATTCGCAAGGTGGAGCCACCGCGACCGGCGGCGGCAGCACCGGCCAAGACTCCGGCGGCCGCTCCGGCCGTCGCCCCCGCTCTCGACACCGACGCCGAGGAAATCGATGGCTGAACAGCAAGGAGCCGTGGCCCGTCTGATCAACGCCTTCGCCGACCTTCCCGGGATCGGTCGCAGGTCTGCCGAACGGCTCGCCTATCACGTGCTGATGATGCCGAAGGAGAAGGCGCTCGGCTTCTCTGCCGCGATCCGGGCCGTCAAGGAAAACCTTCGTCCCTGCCGAACATGCGGCAATCTCGCCGAGGCAGACGAGTGCGACATCTGCCGGGATCCCAAACGCGACCGATCCACGATTTGCGTGGTGGAGCAGGTCCGAGATCTCCTCGCCCTGGAACAGGCTGGCGGTTACCGCGGGGTGTATCACGTGCTTCAGGGACGATTGGCACCACTGGAGGGCAAGGGGCCGGAGCGGCTCACGATCGATGCCCTGGCGGCCCGGGTCCGCCAGGGAGGCGTCCGCGAGGTCATTCTCGGGACCACGCCCAACGTGGAGGGCGACGCCACGGCGCTGCTGGTGGCCGAGGCGCTCGCGGGATTGCCGGTGGAACTCACGCGGCTGGCCCGTGGACTGACCGTCGGAGCCTCGCTCGAGCAGGCCAATCGCGAGATGCTGGCCGACGCAATGGCCGGCCGCCGCCGGTGGGCCGACTGACCGCGACCGCGGCCCGACGGAGGGCCTGGCGAGGCTGTTTCACCCAATCCTCACCGTTCCTGCGCCAGGCCACCTTCTTAGGGTATTCTAAGAGGAAGGGGGGTCGGCCAGCGGTCGCCCCCAAGAAGCTCGGAGCGAGACGGCGATGCGGATGTCTTTCGGCCAGGAAATGCGGTTGGCGCAGAAGCAGGTGCTTGCGCCCCGCATGATCCAGTCGATGGAGATTCTCCAACTGCCTGTCCTGGCCCTGGAAGAGCGAATCGAGCAGGAAATCCAGAACAACGAGACGCTCGAGGTGGATGAGGCCGGGACCGATGGCCCCGCGCCGGAACCGGTTGGAGCCGATGCGCAGCCTGAACCGGTCGCATCGACGAAGACGGTCGACGAAATGCCCCTGATCGTCGATCAGGACCATGCCAACCAGGCTGATTTTGAGCGGTCTTACGACTGGTCCGCCGAGTATCCAGACAGCGACGACGACCGCAGCCGGCCCTCCGCGGCCCAGATCGAACAGGCCGGCGATCGCTACCTCGATGTGATGGCCAACATGGAGGAGCGGCCCGAGACGCTCTCTGACCACCTCCATGCCCAGTTGGCGAATGAGGAATTGCCCCCGGCGGTGCAGGCAGCGGCTGATCGGATCATCTACAACCTCGACTCCAACGGCTACCTGCCGCTCCCGCTTGCGGAACTCGTCGACCCGGAAGGCCCGGCCGATCAGTTGGCCCACCTTGAGCAGGCGCTCGACGTGGTGCAGGCGATGGATCCGCCCGGCGTGGCCGCCCGGGACCTCCGGGAATGCCTGCTCCTACAGATCCGCGACGACATGCCCGAAGCCAGGAAGCTCCGGCGGCTCGTGGCGGACCACCTCGAGGATCTCGCGGGCAATCGGATGCCCCAGATCGAGCGGAAGACCGGCTTTTCCCTGGAAGAGATCGAGGAGCTTCGGCAGCAGCTCCACACCCTGCGGCCGAAGCCCGGGGCGGTCTTCTCCACGCCGATCGTGGTCGCTGTGAAACCCGATGTGTATGTGGACCAGCAGCCCGACGGCAGCTGGAAATGCCGGCTGGAAGATATCGACCTGCCAAACCTTCGGATCAGCCCCCTCTACCGCGAGATGCTCCTCTCGCCCGACACCGATCCGGCCACCCGCGAATACATCAAGCGAAAGGTGAACTCGGCCCAGTGGCTGATCGACGCGATCGAGCAGCGCCGCAGCACCCTCCTGAAGACGGCCCAGGCGATCGTCGATCATCAGACCCGCTTCCTGACCGACGGCCCAGAGGCTCTCGAGCCGCTCAAGATGCAGCAGATCGCCGACCGGATCGGGATGCACGTCACGACCGTGAGCCGGGCGGTCGACGACAAGTGGCTGCAGACTCCCCGGGGCATCCAGCCGCTGCGGCGGTTCTTTGTAGGGGGCACCACCAGCGCTGACGGCGACGAGGTGGCCTGGGACACGGTTCGGATCAAGCTCCAGGAGATCGTCGACGGCGAGCCCAAGGACCGACCGCTCAGCGACGATGATCTGGTCGAGGAACTTGGCAAGCAGGGGATCAAGGTGGCGCGGCGGACGGTGACGAAATACCGCAAGGCAATGAAGATTCCCAGCTCCCGCCAGCGGCGGGACTGGAAGCTGGCCCGGGCGAACGGGGCGGAGTCCGACATTCCAGCGCCGCCGCCTCCGGTCGAGATCGATGTGGCAACGAATGGTCACGCCCCGCTGACCAGCATGAACGGCCACGCCGACTAGGCTCTGTCTGAGAACCCAGCACCCGGCTCTCCGGCCAACGGCAAGTGCCGAAGCCGAGTTGCTCCTTTTTGCGGCTCGGCGCTACGATGCTCGCTCCACCCTCGAGCCATTGCCATGCGCTGCCCTTTCTGCCGAGCCGACAACGACCGAGTGATCGACTCCCGGGCCGGCGACGACGGGGCGTCGATCCGCCGCCGCCGGGAATGCCTCGCGTGCCGCCGACGGTTCACCACGTATGAACGCATCGAGCGGCAGCTGCTCACCGTGGTGAAGAAGGGGGGCGTCCGCGACCCCTTCGACCGCGACAAGCTCAAGCGGGGGCTCGCGAAGGCCTGCTGGAAACGGCCAGTCGCGGACGACGACATCGAGGCGGTGGTGGCAGCGCTCGAGGCCGAGCTGTACGGCACCGGCGAGAGCGAGGTGCCGAGCCGGGTGATCGGCGAACGGTTGATGGAGCTGCTCAAGGCGCTCGATCAGGTGGCCTACGTGCGGTTTGCGAGCGTCTACCGAGAGTTCAAGGACGTGCGCGACTTCGTGGACGAACTCGAGCCGATTCTCGCCCAGTCGCCTCGGCCCGCCCGGTAGTCCCGCGATGCCGGGCGGGGGCCGTGGGTCTCGAGGGTGGGGCCCGAGGCAACCTCTCGACTGGGCTCGGGGTTGCCCATGCCCCGTCGCCGGACGTTCGCTCTGCCGCATGAAGGGGCGGAGGGGGCGTCATCTGGTGGGTCGGGGTTGCCCGTGCCCCGTCGCCGGACGTTCGCTTCGG
>JBJOHE010000307.1:0-3785 GCA_046047895.1 Planctomycetota bacterium
CGCCCGAGCCTGCCCGTCAAAATGAGAGCACCGGCTCGGGGGCGGCAAAAGTCGCGTCGCGGGCGAGGATACGCCCCCATGCTCCGCGAGCGTTCGCCGACCCCCGAGCCTGCCTTTTTTCATCTGTCAGCTCTCGACAGGGCAATCCCCGATCCGCTCTAGGGTGCGGCCGGATTGCTAACTAGAATCCGGTGGTCCCTCCCCCTTGGCCCATGCTTGATCCCATGCTCCGCTACTGGACTGCCGGCGAATCCCACGGCCCCGCACTCGTCGCCCTGGTCGACGGCTTTCCCGCCGGGCTCACCGTCGATCACGACGCGATCAACGCCGAACTCCAACGGCGGCAAGGGGGTTACGGCCGCGGCGGTCGGCAGCGGATCGAGACCGACACCGTCACCTTTCTCTCCGGCCTCTGGCGGGGCGTCACGCTCGGCAGCCCGCTGGCCTTGGAGGTGATCAACCGCGACGCCAAGCTCGAGCGGCTCGAGGAGGTGGACCGGCCGCGGCCCGGCCACGTCGATCTGGCCGGGGCCGTCAAACATCTCGGCGGCGTGCGGGCCGTGCTCGAGCGGGCCAGTGCCCGCGAGACGGCCGCCCGGGTGGCCGCCGGAGCGCTCGCCCGCCAGCTGCTCGGCGTGTTCGGCATCGAGGTGGCCGGCTGGGTGACGGAACTCGGCGGCATCGTGCTCGGCGATCGGCCCGGCTCGCTTGCCGAACTTCGTCCGCTCCGCGATCGCAGCAGCATCTATTCGCTCCATCCCGAGCGGGACGGGGAGGTGGAGACCCTCATCGACCGCATCGGCAAGGAGGGAGACACCCTCGGCGGCGTGGTGGAGGTGCGAGTGGACGGCCTGCCGATCGGCCTCGGCACCCACGCCCAGTGGGATCGCAAGCTCGACGGACTCCTCGCCCAGTCGGTGATGGCGGTGCAGGCGATCAAGGGCGTCGAGATCGGCATGGGATTCGACGCCGCCCGGAAGCGTGGCTCCGAGGTGCACGATCCGATCGGCTTCGACGCCGCCGCCGCGGGTGGACCCGCCCTCGGCTTCACCCGGCCCACCAACAACGCGGGCGGCCTCGAAGGTGGCACCACCAACGGCCAGCCGCTCGTCGTGCGGGCCGCGATGAAGCCGATCAGCACGCTCCGCAAGCCGCTCGCCAGCGTCAACCTTCAGACCAAGCAGCCCGAGGAAGCGGCCTATGAACGCAGCGATGTCTGCGCCGTCAGCGCCTGCAGCGTGATCGTGGAGAGCGTGGTCGCCTTCACCGTCGCCGCGGCCCTGGTGGACAAATTCGGCGGCGACAGCATCGCAGAGATGAAGGCCCGCTGGCAGCTGTACCACGACCTGGCCGCCGCCCGCTGACCTGCCGCGGCGGCTCCGCACACACCACCGATCGACTCCGACCACCGGGAACAAGGATGTTCATCGCACGGTCCCAGGCGCGGATTCGCGCCGCCCGCTTCGCGTTTCTCCTGCTGGCAGCCATCCCCACCGCGGTGATCGTCGGCTGGGCCGCCTATGTCCGCTCCGACCTCCACCGCGCGGCGGTCGAGCGGGACTGGCAACGGGCCACCGGCCTCCCGCTCACGGTCGGCCGAATCGACCATCCCCGGCCGGGCGTGACCCGGGGCTGCGACTGCCTGCTTCCAGCTGCGGAAGACCGGCCGGCAGTGGCCATCGAGTCGCTGGAAGTGGAGTCGTCTGCCGACGAAGATCGCATCCGGCTCGGCAGCCTCACCTGCGACCACGCGACCGCCGCGGCGGTCGCCGGCCTGGCCCGCGGCTGGCTCTTGGATGACGTGCGATTCGGCCGCACCTGTCTCATCGAGATCGCCGGACTCCGCTGGGCCGACGCCCCGACAGAGCAGCCCTTCGACCTAAAGATCGAGTGCGTGGCCCGCGCGGGCTCCCGGGCGATGCGGATCGTGCGCCGCGGCAGCGTCACCGACGAATTGCGAATCGTGAGGCAGCCGCCGGCCGATCCCGCCTCGCCCCACGACCGGCTGGCGATCGACGCCGCCTGGGCAACGCCGGTGCCCCTGGCAGTCGTCGCCGCCGCAGCCGGACTCTCCTCGGCCGAAAACGCGGCAGCCTCGCAGGCGGCCTGGTTGACCGGGGAGCTGAAGGCCGAGCGAGAAGCGGGCCGGTGGCGGGGCGCCGCCCACGGCAGAATCGTCGACCTCGACCTGGCGACGGTCGCCGCGGCGATCGGCGGCGAAGCCGCGGGACGGGCCACGGTCGATATCACACGACTCACCTGGGCCGACAGCCGCCTGAGCGACGGGCTGATCGAATGCGGGATCGGACCGGGCTGGATCGACGCCCGGCTCTTCGACCGGATCGTCCTCGCGACCGGCAGCCGCCCGGGTCCGGCCGTCGATGCCGCATCGACCATCCGCGGATTCGACACGGCCGCCTGGATTGCGACGATCGGTGGCGAGGGCTTGCAGTTGCTCCCCGCGGCCCGCCTGCCCGGGGCGCTCGCGGTCCGTCAGTCGGGCGTTGTGCTCGCCCCGCCGCCAGGCCCGGTGCCCGGCGATCGGCTGGCCTGGATGCTCACCCGTCCCGGGACTGCCTTCGGGCCCGCCGTCGGCCCCGGGGCATGGCTGATGTCGGTCCTGCCCGCCCCGGCGCCTCCTGCCGGCGGACCCGGCCGGCAGTTTTGACGCAATCTTGACACAGGCTCCACGGGAAACTGACGGGCTTCCCCTGCCCAAAACCCGGGTCGCCTGGGAGATTCTGTTGACCGTGGCGGCCGCATTGAACCGGGTCGCCTTCCTTCCGGAGGTTCGCCGCCCATGACCCCGCCCCCCATCGCCGCTCCCCTGCTTGACGAACCCATCGGATCCGAGGCCGACGACTTCGGCCGCACCGCGATCCACGACCCGCTCGCGGAACGCGATGCCCACGAACCCCGCCGCGATGGCCGCGAGGGCTGGGCCGCGCTCGACTGGCCGGTCGTCGCCTGGATCGGAGGCATCCACCTCGCGGCTCTGGCCGCCCCCTTCTATTTCACCTGGTCGGGCCTGGCGATCTGCCTCTTCCTCTACTGGGTCACCGGCGGCCTCGGTGTCTGCCTCGGCTACCACCGGCTCCTGACCCACGGCAGTTTCAGTACGACCGCCCCGATGCGGTTCCTCTTTGCCCTGCTCGGCGGCATCTCGGGTGAGGGGTCAGCCGTCACCTGGGTGGCAAATCACCGCAAGCATCATGCGTTCAGCGACCAAGAAGGGGATCCGCATTCGCCCCGCGACGGCGGCCTCTGGGCCCACATGCTCTGGCTCTTCCCGGCCCACACCGCCGAAGAACTCACCGCCCATGCCAAGCGGTGGGCGCCCGACCTGGTCAAGGATCGGGGCGTGTACTTCCTCCACCGGACCTTCCTGCTCTGGCATGTGCTGATCGGTGCCGCGCTCTTGACCTCCGGCTGGATGCTCTACGACCGCTTCACCGGAATCTCCTGGCTCTTGTGGGGCCAGGCGGTCCGCATGGTGATCGTGTTTCACGTCACCTGGTTCGTGAATTCGGCCACGCACATGTGGGGCTACCGTAACTACGAGACCACCGACGACTCCACGAACCTCTGGTGGGTGGGCCTGCTCGCCTTCGGCGAGGGCTGGCACAACAACCACCACGCCTACCAACGAATGGCAGCCCACGGCCACAAGTGGTGGGAACTCGACCCTACCTACTGGGCCATCCTGGCGCTCGAGAAACTTGGCCTAGCCTGGGACGTGGTCCACACCAAGCACGGTCCGGGCCGCGACCGGCCGACCCGCAGCC
>JBJOHE010000308.1:0-7766 GCA_046047895.1 Planctomycetota bacterium
CCGCGACGCCGAGGTTCGATACTGGCCATGACGAGCGACGTCGCGGTCACCATCCGGCTGGAATTCGTGGCCATCAGGGCGGCGGTGAGCGGTGCTGCCGCCCAAACGCCGACCTTGGGCAGGTGCGTGATCACAAGCATCATGACGGCGGAGAGGGGCACGACGCCACACAACACCCGGAGCGGGCCGACGCGGTCGACGAGCCTCCCTGTCAGCGGTGTCATCACGAGCGTGAGCAAGCCGCCGGCGATGAAGACGATGGGGAGCTGGGCCTGGGTCACGCCGACGTTGGCCACCAGGGCGGTGCTGATGAAGGGAATGACAGAAAACGCGGCGAACATCAGCACGGCGATGAGCGAGTATCCCCGGACGTGCGCCGGGATCGTGAGGAGTTCGAGCAGACGGGCGAAAGGATGCCGCCCCAGTTCTTCCGCGTGATAGGGCAACGCCGGCAACGACCATGCCGCCAGCCCGAGCAGCGGTATCCCGAGGATCCCCAGGATGAAGAACGGAGCCTGCCAGCCCAGGCGTGTGCCCAGCGCGATCCCCAACGGCACACCCAGGACCGACGCCACGGCGAAGGACATCATCAGGGTGCCCATGGCGCGGCCGCGACGCTCCGGGGGAAACACATCCGCCACGATCGCCAGGGCCAGGCCGCCGTGCACGCCGCCAAAGCCGCCGGTCACGCACCTCGCCGCGAGGAGCTGCGGAAACGACCTCGCAAGCCCGCACACGACGGTGCCCGCGAGCAGGCCGGTCGTGAGGACGAGATAGGCCGGCCTCCGCGGCAGCCGGTCGAGCCAGGGCGCCGCGAGAAACCCCGCCAATCCGGCCGCCAGCGTGTAGGCCGACACCACCCAGCTGAAGCGTCCGGCGTCCATGCTCAAGTCGTCGAGAAGCTGCGGCCCCAGCGGCATCACGATCATGAAATCGACGAGGCTGATGAACTGGAGCGCTGCCAGAGTGAGCAAGACAACAGATTCACGGCTCTGCATGTCGGTCTCTATCCGGGCCAATGAATGCCAGACTGGCTCATGATGTCGGTGTGGGCAGGCCCAAGCCTATCGCTTTCGTCCATTCCCGCGGGAAACACGCCGTTGGGTACACTTGAAGGGCCGTCGTTCCGCGTTTCTTCGGAGTCTCTGAGCCCATGCATTCGTCTGGCATCGTGATCGGCTTGTTGCTGGCGACCGGCATCGCAGCGGCCCCTGCCGCGGAGCCGGCTCCCGCGGTCGCCGAGCCGGCGGCCCACTCGCTCTTCGACGGCAAATCGCTTGGCGACTGGAAGCCCACGCCGTTCGGCGGCGAGGGGGAGGTGACGGTCGCCGACGGTGTGATCCGAATCGCCCGGGGCTCCGACCTGAGCGGGATCACGTGGCAGGGAGAGTTTCCCATCCAGGGCTACGAGATCGCCCTCGATGCTCGGCGGATGGACGGCCACGACTTCTTTTGCGGGCTCACCTTCCCCGTGGGCAATTCCCACTGCAGCCTGATCCTCGGCGGCTGGGGAGGCGGCCTCGTGGGGCTGTCGAGCATCGACGGCAACGACGCCGCCAACAACGCCACGACGCAGATCATGTCCTTCGAGCAGCGTCGCTGGTATGCCGTGCGGGTCAGGGTCACGCCCGAGCGGATCGAGTGTTTCCTCGACGGCAAGCGGATCATCGATCAGTCGCTCGACGGCCACACCGTTTCAATCCGGAGCGAAATCTCCCCGTCCGTGCCGCTCGGCATCGCCACCTACGCCACCGAGGCCGAGGTACGCGGGATCACCTGGCGGCCGCTGGCGGGCGAGGCGTCAGCCCCCCAGGCCGCACCATGAGCGAGTCGATGCAGGCCGACTCCCCGCCCGACGACGATCCGCTCCGCCGCCGAATCGCCCGCGAGGCGGGCCGGGGAGTGATTCGGGGCAGCGATGCCCGGCGGGCGACGTTTCGCGCTGCCCGCCGCGTGGCCCGCGACTGGGTGCCCGATGATCAGATTCCGGCGCCGGCCGAGGTCCGCGATGAGGCCCATCGCCAACTTGATCCGGCCGGATCACTCGCTCGTCTCGTCGGCGACCGCTTCGACCAGCTCGCCGCCCTCGCGGCCGTGCTGGCGACCGTGAAGCAGGACCCCGAGCGGCACCCGGAGGGCGACGCCCTCGAACACTCGCTCCAGGTCTTCGACCTCGTCTGGCAGGAGCATCCCTGCGACGAGGAGCTGCTCACCGCGGCGCTCGTCCATGACGTGGGGCGTGCCGTTGACCGCCGCAACCCGGTGGCTGCGACGCTCGCCGCGGTGGAAGGGCTCGTCACGCCCCGCACCCGCTGGCTGATCGAATCGCTGCCTGCCGGCCGGGCCTACGTGGCCGGCACGATCGGCTTCCGGGCCCGCCGGCGGCTCGAACGCGACGAAGACATCGAGTCGATTCTCTGCCTGGCGGAAGCCGACCGCCGCGGCTGCCTGGCAGGTTATGCCGCTCCGACGCTCGACGAGGCGATCGCAATCCTGCGGGACGTGGAAACGACGAGCGACGACGTTCCGTTTTGAGTCCGAAGTGGCCGAAGCCGGGCTCCCGCAGCATCACTGCGGCGACTCACCGTCAAGCGCCTTCCGCACCGCCTCCCGCGCCTCACGCCAGCGGGTCTTGACCGTCCGCTCCGAGCATTCGAGCAGCCTCGCGATCGTCTTCTGGTCGGCGCCGAGATACCAGACGAGGTGAAACACCTCCCGCTGCTCGGCCGGAAGCCCGGCGATCACCTCGTGAAACACCGACCACCGGTCGAGCGACTCGTCGGCGAGGGGCGCCCGCTCGACTGAAAAGGGAGGAGGCTCCGACACGTCCGCGGCTCCCGGCACCTGTGTGGCGTGGTTGGCCTCGAACGACATCGGCCCCCGGTAACGCCGGGCGAGGTCGACAAGCTCGCGGTGGAGTTGGGTAGCCGCCAAGGCCATGATCGCCCGCGGCGAATCGGGCAGCACATCGGCCAGGGCCCGGTGAAGCCGCATGACGGCGTTTTGAAACACATCGTCAGTGTCGTCCCAGCGGCGGACCTGGGGAAACCGCGAGAGCATCCTGCTGGCGAGCGTTCGCAACCGGCTGCTGGTGATCTCGATGATCCGGTCGCGGGCCGCGAGTTCGCCCGTCGCCAGCCGGTCGAGCCAGAGCGAGATCTCTGAGCTGTCTGACCCGTCCGCCGGCTTGGCGTCCATGCGTTTTGTCATATCCGCCTCTCGAACGACCCCACTCCGTTATACGCCGCTTTGGTCGCTGGTGATATCCGGCCGAGGGCCGCACGGATTCCGCCTGCAACCGAGGGTCTCTCCGCAGGCTGCGTTGGATGAACCCAGCGGCCATTCGCCGGAGCCCCACCGGTTCGGGCAGGGAGCATGGCGTTTCTCCAGCCGCACAACACCCGGCTGACCGGATTTCAAAAAGGGATAAAGAAACGAACGGGGGACCAAGCGGCAGACCGCTGCGGCCGGTCACCCCCCTTCCCTGGGATTCAGCATTGCCCAGGTTTTTCGCACTTTTTGCGGTTCTTTTGCCGCCGCCAAAAATTTTTGCCCCTCGAACCGGTCGCGCTCGCTTCCTCTCATAGACGCAGTATGGGAGCAAATCGGCATGCAACAATCCGTTCCCGCCCGACTCTCGTGGAGGCCTTCGGAAGCGTATGTGCTGGGCCTCGAACCCGACGACCTCGACCCGGTCGCGATCATCGTCGCGGCTCAACTGCGGCTGCGCAGCCATCGACGGCAATCGGTGGCCGCTCAGCTGACCGCGCCCGCCAGCGACGATGTGCGGAGAATCGTCGCGGCCCGCGACAAACTCCTGCGGCACACGGTCGAACGATGCCGTTGCCACGATCACACAGCGGAACGCCCGACGGCGAGACGGGCCGAGGACGTTACTGAGGCCATGGACCTCGTCGCCTGCCGCTGACGGGCTCGATGGCGCCGACAGAAGACCCGTCCGATCCCTCGACCGACATCGCGGGAGAACTCTCCGGAGCCGCCGAGACCTTTGGGTTCGGCAGGGATACCGCCGCGGCTCTGCCGTTCACGCCGGGCGACCGTGTCGGCCCTGTGACGATTCTCCGACTCCTCGGCACCGGCGGCATGGGGATCGTCTACGAGGCTGCCCAGGAACGGCCTGCGCGGCGGGTGGCGGTGAAGGTGCTGCGGCTGGCCGGATCCGATCCTGGGATTCTTCGCAGGTTTGCCCTTGAAGCCGATCTGCTCGCGCGGCTTCAGCATCCCCACATCGCCCACATCCACCTTGCCGGCGTGGCCGTGACACCGGTGGGCGACGCGCCCTACCTCGTGATGGAACTGATCGACGGAGCCAAGCCGGTCACGGAGCATGCCGATGCCCACCGGCTCGACTTCCGCGGGCGAGCGAGGCTGATGCTCGATGCGGCCGCCGCCGTGGCCCATGCCCATCGCTCAGGCGTGGTGCATCGCGATCTGAAGCCAGGCAATATCCTCGTCGATGCGACCGGGAGCGTGCGGGTGATCGACTTCGGCGTGGCCCGGCTGCTCGCACCGGAAGCCGGCCCCACCTCGACAGCCACCCGAGCCGGCGAACTGCTCGGCACCGTCCGCTACATGAGTCCGGCGCAGCTCGGCCTCGACGAGACTGCGGTCGATCCACGGAGCGATGTCTACTCGTTGGGGCTCGTGCTCCACGAGCTGCTCTTTCACGACCTGCCGTATGAACTCCGTGGCCGCACGCTGCTGGAAGCCGCCGCGATCCTCGGCCAGCGGACGGCATCGGAGCCCGGCCCATTCGCCCGGCGGCTCCGGGCCAGTCTGCCCCGGGGCGAGGCAGGGCCGCTGGCCGTGATCCTCGCCACCTGCCTCGAGCCCGATCCGGCCCGCCGCTACGCCGACGCCGGCGAACTTCAGGCTGACCTCGACCGCTGGCTTGCCGGTGAGCCGATCCGGGCGCGGCCCCCGACCCTCGGCGAGTCGCTCGCTCGCCTGGGCCGCCGCCATCGGCCGGCGGCAATCGCGGCCCTGACGACCCTCGCGGCGCTCGTGGCGGCCATCGCCGGAATCAGCTGGTTTTCCCTGTTGGCCGAGCGGCAGCGGCACGCTGCCGAGGCCCAGCGACAGGCCGCCGAAACAGCTCGCGGCCAGGCGGAGACAGCCCTGGCAGCCGCCGAAGCGGGCCGGCTGGAAGCCGCTGCCCAGGCTCGCGAGGCCCGCCGGCAGCTTTATCTTTCCACCGTGCTGCTCGCCGCCGAGGCCCGCGACCGCGATAACCTCGCCGAAGCCCGCCGGCTGCTGGCGGAGGCCCGCTCGCTCGCCACCATTCAGGGCAACGAGACACCCGAACTCGACTGTCTCGCGGCCTCGCTCGATGAATCGCTGGCCGCCTGGCCAGGCGACCGGGGCACGGTTCAGGCCGTGGCCTGCAGGCCCCGTGAAGGCCTCGTGGTGCTCGGCACGGCTGGCGGGCAGGTCTGGATCTGGCAGCCCGCCAGCGGCCGGGAGCCGCAGGAGCCGGCCGACGGCCGCCTGCTCGCCGAACACGACGGTCCTGTGTGGGCGGTCGCCTTCTCGCCCGATGGCCGGCTCGTCGCCTCCGCCGCCGCCGACGAGACGGTGCAGATCACTGATCTGGCCTCGGGCGTCCAGCAGGCGACGCTCGGCGGCCACGCAGGGGCGATCTATGGCGTGGCCTTCGATCGAGGCGGCCAGCTGTTGGCGTCGGCCGCGCGGGATGGAACCGTGCGGCTCTGGGACACGACCGAGTGGGAAGAACGACGGCGGATCGAGGGACACACCGCCACCGTCTTTTCCGTGGCGTTCTCACCCGATGGGCAGGCGTTGCTGAGCACGTCCCGCGACGGCACGGCCCGGCTCTGGGACGTGGCCACCGGCCGCGAGCGGCTCGTCGCGAGCCACGGCGCCACGCGGGTATTTCGCGGGGTCTTCTCCGCCGACGGCGAGCGATTCGCCACCGCCGCCGAAGATGGCACGGCCCGAGTCTGGCGGGTGGCTGACGGCAAAGAAATCGCCACGCTCGCCCATCCGCAGCGGGTCAACGCGGTGGCGTTCGTGCCGGGCGACGATCGGCTGGCGACCGCCTCGGGCGACGGGCTTCTCCGGGTTTGGAACATTGCCACACAATCGCTCGGAGCGATCCGCCGTGGGCATGCGGGGGGCATCTGGTCGCTGGCCGTGGACGCCGAGCAGCCGCTGGCGGTCACGGGATCGGCCGACGAATCCTGCCGAGCCTGGGACCTCGGCCCTGCCGGCGGCCCGGTCGTGCCGCTGGGAGGCCGCGGGCTGGCAGTCGTGGCCTCATCGTCCGGCGAACGGCTGGCCGTCGGGCTGGCGGATGGGGCCGCCCTGCTGGCGGTCGCCGGAGAACCCCCACCGCCAACTCGGCTGGCATCGCCCGCGGCCGGTCGGATGAACGACCTGGCCTTCACCGCGGATGGCGCGATGCTGCTTGCCGCCTGCGACGACGGCGGAGTGGGCCGCTGGCGGCTGCCCGAAGCGGCCCCGCTGCCGAGCTTTCCGCTGCACCGCCGCCGGGTGTACTCCATCGCCGTCTCCCCTGACGGCCAGTCGATCGCCACGGCCTCCGAAGATCGCACCGTCCGGCTCGCCGCGCTGGCAACCGGAATCGAGTTGCTGCCGCCCTTGCCTCATCCCCGCCGCGCGTTCTGCGCCGCCTTCCATCCGGCAGGCGACGCCCTCGCCACCGCCTGCGAAGATCGGCTCGTGCGGCTCTGGAGCCTCGATGACGGCAGCCTCCGGGTCACGCTCGCGGGCCACGAGGCCCCGGTGAACTGGGTCGCCTACTCGCCCGACGGCACGCTGCTCGCCTCGGCGTCGTCCGACGGCACGGTGCGGCTCTGGCCGGGCGATGGGGACGGCGAGGCGACCACGCTCACCGGCCCGGCCCGCCAGATCTGGAAGCTTGCCTTCTCCCCCGGCGGCACGCGGCTGGCCGCCTGCTCGGCCGACGGCACGGTCCAGATGTGGGACATCGCCAGCGGCCGGCCGGTGGCCACACTCCGCGGCCACACCGATCAGGTCTGGGGCGTGAGCTTCGCCGCCACCGGCCACGGGCTGTTTTCGGCGTCTTGGGACGGCACACTGCGGCTCTGGGGCCAGCCGGCGGAGGCAGCCCGGCGGTGGGCCGCGTTCATCCCCCCGACCGCCGACTGATCCGCCCGCAGCCTGGCCGCGCTCAACGGCCGGCGAGCACCTGGCCGAGCGTCTCCTGGAGCACGGCCGCGCTTCGCTTCAGCCCCTGGAGTTCCTTGGGCCAGAGTTCGATCTCGAGCGTCTGTTCCGCGCCGGCCCGGCCCACCACGGTGGGCACGGAAATCGCCACGTCTCGGAGCCCGTACGAGCCCCGCTGCACCGTCGACACCGGCAACAGCCGCTTCGCGTCGAGCGCGATCGCGTGGATCACCTCGGCGATCGACACGCCCACCGCGAAACCCGCCCCGGTCTTTTTCTTGATCATCTCGGCGCCGGAGGTCTTCGCCCGCTGAAACACCTCCTCGCCCAGGCGGGGCGTGAATCCCGGATACTTCTCGAGCGGCAGGCCGGCGACACTCGCGCTGCTCCAGACCGGCACCATGCTGTCGCCATGCTCGCCGAGGATCATCGCCTGCAGCTGCGTGGCCGGGGCGCGGAGCCGCAGCGCCAGCAGGCTGCGGAATCGGAGGGTGTCGAGCAGCGTGCCCAGCCCGATCACGCGGCCGGCCGGGAGACCAAGCTCCTGCTCCGCCAGGTAGGTAAGGATGTCGACC
>JBJOHE010000309.1:0-3152 GCA_046047895.1 Planctomycetota bacterium
TCGTCGGCAACATCCTGGCTGCCTCCAAGGCGGGCCACGACCTGCCGCTCGAACTCCGCTGCTGCGCGCAACGTTGTGAGAACCGGCGCGAGCACGAACCTGCCGATCCAGGCATCTTCGAAGCCGCGGTCGAGCGCGATCCGGTAGACCGCGGCCCGCGCGGACGCCGGCAGCAGCCGCAGCAGCAGCCCGTCGCTCCGGCCAGGCGGTCCGCCGAGCGACGCCGCCAATTGATGCCGGTCGTGCATCGCGGAGGGCGACCGGAGAATCTGGAGGCTGCGGAGGATCGCGTGGCTGATGACGTGTACGAGCGGAATGATCCGCCAGCCGAGACCGATCTCAGCGAGGATCAGGCCCGCCTGGGTCATCGAGGCGTAGGCCAGCATGCCCTTGAGGTCGGTCTGCACGCTGCCGACGATCGCCCCGTGGATGGCCGTCGCCAGCCCAATGGCCAGCAGCAGCCAGGCCACTCCGGGGGCGGCATCGAGCATCGGTGAGAACCGCAGCAGGAGATACGCCCCGGCGTGGATCGACAGGGCGCCGTAAAAGATGGCGCTCGACGGCGTGGGGCCCTCCATTGCCCGCGGCAGCCAGCCTGTGAACGGAATCTGCGCGCTCTTGCCCAAGGCGGCGAACACGAGCAAAAGCGCGGTCAATCGAGCCGTGGCCGGGGACACCAGGCACCAGGCCGTGGGCCATGCTCCGGCGAACACCCTGGCGAAGTCGCCCGAGCCCACCGCCTCGTGCACCACCACGCCGGCGGCGAGGAGGCCCACGTCGCAAAGCCGGTAGGTGACGAAGGCCCGCAGCGCCGCATCGACTGCCGTTCGCCGCTCGTGAAAGAAGCCGATCAGGAGCGTCGAGGAGATACCGACACACTCCCAGCCGGCGAACAACACGTCGATGCTCCCGGCCAGCACCATCAGGTTCATGCCGAAGCCGAACAGGGCCAAGAGGACGAAGAACCGGTGAAAGCCCGGCTCCCGGTGGAGATAGCGGCCGGCGAAGGCCGCCACCAGCGAACAGAGGCCGGCCGAGAAGCAGACGTAGGGCAGCGAGAGGACGTCGGCCACCAGTTCGATCGTGGCCGCATGGTGTCCCACCGCGAAGAGCGTGCCGAGGTGGACCACCTCCACCGGAAAGCCACGGACGCCGCTCACCGCCAGGCTCGTGAGCGCCGCCAGGAAGGCGAGGCCGAAGCCGGATTCAACCGTCCGGATGGTGAATCGCTCTGAAGGCACGCGGCCGAACAGGCCTGGCAGGCTCACGGCGGCCAGCGCCGCCAGCGGCGCCGCGACCTGCGTGACCACCAGGCCGGCTGCGATCTCATGGCCAGATACCAGTGCCGCGGTCATGCGGATGCTCCTTCCGGGGCTGCCTGGGGAAGGGGCCTGCGGGACCATGAGCGAAGCACCGCCGGCTTCCGGTTGTTCCGCGACCCGCCATACCAGTCGGCCGACTGCCCGACGACGGGCAAGACGGTCAGCTCGACGGCATGGTCGACGAACCGGTCGCTGGCCGCGTCGTACACCTGCGGCAGCCGCTGGTCCGGCGGCCAGCAGGCGACGTGGACCCAGCCGTTGCGAACCAGCCGCTCGACCGCCGGCAACGGAGCGAGCGCCCGCCACAGTCGCTCGGGCGTGGTCTCGACGACGAGCAGCAGCCGCACCGGTTCGTGGATCTCGACGCCCTGGAGCGGCAGCCCCGTCCGCAAGTCGCTGCAGTGACCGTCCATGACGCCCACCAGGCCGGTGATGTTGTGCGGCAGCTTCGTGCCGGCGCCGTAGACCAGCGGGTCGATTCGCGAGAAGGTGTAGGCCAGGCTGATGCCGCTGCACACCGGGCCGACGGCGGCGAGCGTGCGGCTCAGGATCGCGTCGTCGGGATCGGCCTCCGGGTCGTACGACATCAGGAAGGCGCGGCGGTCGAGGAATAGGCTGCGGGTGCGGCTCCGGCGGCCCACGATGCAGAGGGCGGTCGTGGCATGGCCATATTCCGGCCGCACCTGGGCCAGGTCACCCGACCGGGCCTCGACGGCCTGGAGCGCCTCGTGGGGGTCGACGCCCAGCGGCACCGAGTCGAACCGCCGGCATCGCTCCTGGGCCTCGAGCGCCCGGGCCGAGTCGCAGGCACGCCGCAGGGCGGCAAAGTCGGCGTGATGGCTGGCTGGCAGCCGCTCGAGTTCGTACCACTCGATCTCGCTCGAGCAGGTGTCCTGCATCCCGCCGACGAAGACGGTGTCGGCCGGGATCACGAGTCCTTCGGCCGCCAGCCGGCTGCGGACCGCCGGGTCATTGGCCATCAGGGCGAAGGCACGGGCGTTGGGGCCACCCCGACCGCCGCCGCAGGCGCCGCAGTCGTAGGCGCTTTCGTGGGGGTTGTTCAGCGTGGTGGCGCCGTGGCCGAGCATCACGACGAGCCGGGCGAAGGAAGCGGTCAGGCCGATGTCTTCGAGCAGCCGGCGGACGATCGTCGCCATCTCGTCGATCGTGAAGCCGGCGAACGTGCCGTCCGGCAGGCGGGCCGCGTCGGCCGCCTGGTCGTCGCGGTAGAGCGCCAGCCGCGTGCGGATCCGCTCGCGGCCGAGGCCCGCGAAGCGGTTGGCGAGGAGCGTGGTCAGTCGGGGGAAGATCACCCGCGAGACCAGCGGCACCGCCGCGATCGCGCCCCCAACGCTCGTGAGCAGGCCACCGATGAACAGCGATCGACTGCCGGAAAGCAACTGCTCTCGAAGCCGGCCCAGCAGCCTCCGCTGCCGTTGGCGGGATTCATGCTGCTCGAGGTCGTCGGCCTCCGGCACCTCCGTGACCGTGTGGTCGGGCCGGACCACGATCGGGCAGAGCGGCGTGGCATGCCAGTCGTCGATGCCCCGGTAGTTCATCGGCACCGAGAAGAAGCCGGCGGCCCCGAAGGTTTCGATCGACGGATCGGTCTCCTCCAGATGGCGGCGGAGCGACTCGCAGCGGTCGTCGATGCAGAACACCACCTGGGATCGCATCCTGGCCGTCGTTGCCACCGCCGTTGCCACCGCCGGTGCCGGCAGCGGCAGAGCGGCGAGCGCGTCGAGGATCGTGGTGTTGAATCGCCGTTCGTAGGCGAGATGGAGAAGCCGGCGTCGCGCGAACTGATCGAAGGCATAGATCTCATGTTCG
>JBJOHE010000310.1:0-7832 GCA_046047895.1 Planctomycetota bacterium
CGGATCGAAACCGGGGTCGTCGTGGAAGTCGTCGGCCTTCTGCTGGTCAGGCAAGGAGGATTTCGGCCCGTAGTCCTGCCGACTGAGATCAGGGTCGGTGGCCCGGGAAGGCTCGCACCACCGCGACAGGCCGACCTCAGCAGCTTTCTCAGCGGAGGTGACGAAATGCGGCGAGTCACCGTCAGCGGAGTGGTGCAGGAGGTCACGGATGAGGCACGACGCGACGACAGGTGGGTGTTGCGCATTGAGACCGGGATCGGTCATTTCTTCGTCCGAGTGCGGAAAGGAGACCGCTACAGCCCGGGGCAATTGCTCGACGCCCGACTGCAGGTCGCCGGGCTGGTCGCGACTTCGAGGAATTGGCGTTCGGAGTTTGTGTCTCCTCGGCTGATCGTGGGGCGTCACGAAGACATTCAGATTCTCGAACCAGCGCCGAACGACGCATTCGCCGTCGAATCCGTTCCGCTCGCTGGGCTGAACGGCTACTCACCTGAGGGCCGGCCCGTGCATCGGCGTCGGGTCGAGGGAACCGTGACCTATAACGACGGGCAGTCGTTGATCTATCTTCAGGATGGCGATGTCGGCGTCCGCGTCCGGACCAGCCAGCCGTGCGATGTGCAGATCGGCGACCGGGTCGAGGCGGCCGGGTTCATCGATGTCACCGAGTACGTCGCTGGCCTGCGCGGGGCGGTCGTGCGGCGGCTTGCGGACGGGTCGGCCGGAACGCCGGTGCCGGTACTGATCGCCACGGATAGCGTGGCGGAGTATCAACAGCGGGTTGTGCTCGGGCCGCAGGTGTTCTCCCCGTCAAGGTCGTGCGAGGGACGACTGACCCAACTGACGGGGCGAGTACTGCATTTCCGGCGGGCGACCAACCGGTCGCCGAACCTGCTGGAAATCGGCTGGGGCGATTCGATCACCACGGCCTTCGCAGCGGGTGACCTGCCGCAGATCCTTCCCGGAATGACGGTGCGGGTGACCGGAGTCGCCCAGGTCTCCTCGGAGGCCGCGAGGGAGTCGGTCAAGGACGGCCGCCCAGTCCGGGTCGATCTCCTCCTGCGAAATGCCGGTGATCTCGAGGTATTGAGCCGGCCCGGATGGCTTACTTCCGGCCGCATTCTCGTCGCCCTGGCGGTTGCGTCGGGGATCGCCCTGGCGGCCGTTTCTTGGGCGCTCGTCCTGCGGCGAACGCTTCGCTGGCGGACCGAACAGTTGGCTCTGGAGGTGCGAACCCGCCGCGACGCAGCCATCGATTTTCAAGCTGCGATGCGGGAGCGAATGCGGCTGGCGGTCGATCTTCACGACACCGTCCTGCAGACAATGGCGGGAGTCGCATTCCAGATCGAGGCCTGCCGCACTAACGCCACGACAGACTCCGTGCACAAAGCCCTCCACTTGGAGACCGCCGGGCGGATGCTGCGAAATGGCCAAGAAGATCTGCGGAACGTTGTCTGGGCGTTGCGGTGCCTGCCGGTGCAAGACGGCACCCTTATCGACTCGGTTCAGGCGATCGCAGCACGGGTCAGACAGCGGCATGGAATCAAGATGACAGTCGCAGGTCGGGGCCAGTTGCCGCCGCTGGCAGACTTCGTCGCCGGCAACCTCCTGCTCGTTATCCAAGAGGCCAGCCACAATGCGGTCAAGCATGCACAGGCCGAGCGGATCGACGTCTCGATCTCAATGAACTCCTCGGCCGAGCGGCTCCTGGTCTCGGTGCGTGACGACGGCATTGGCTTCGACATGGAAGCCAGGCCCCGGGGGCGGGACGGTCACTTCGGCATCGAGGGGATGCGGCAGCGGGTGCACCGCATCGGCGGCGTCTTGCGAATCGAGAGCCGCCCCGCTGCCGGCACGGAGATCCAAGCCGAGATCCCTGTGCGGGTGTTCGACTCGGCGATTGCCTGACCCGGCCCGAGGGAAGCTCTGGCTTCACATGCGATGAGCGATTCTTCCCGGCCTGACCGCCTGAAGCTCCTTCTTGTCGATGACCATGCCGTCGTCCGATCGGGGCTCTCCAACATGCTCTCGGCGCAGCCCGCCTTCGAGGTAGTAGCCGAAGTGGGGGACGGCGAGTCGGCCCTGCGATTGCTTTGCGACCGGGCGGCCGACGTGGTCATCCTCGACCTGATGATGCCGGGGATCGGTGGGATTGAATGCTTGAGGCAGCTGAAGGCTCGCCACGACGGCATCCGGGTGCTGGTGCTCACGTCCTCTGAAGTCGGAAGCGATGCTCGGGCAGCACTCGACTCCGGCGCCGATGGGTACGTGACAAAGACGAGTTCCTCCGCGGAACTGATCACGGCGATCCTCGCCGTGGCCCGAGGCGAGCTGTTCATAAGCGGCGAGGTCGAGCGGCTGCTCGAGCACCCGGATTCCATCGCCAAGCTGACGCCTCGCGAGATCGAGGTGTTGCAACTGCTCCGAAAGGGCATGAGCAATCCGGACATCGGTCACTGCCTCGGGATCACGCCACGGACCGCGAAGGCCCACGTGGCCGCGATCATGCTGAAGCTCGGGGCCCAGGATCGCGCCGAAGCCGTCGCGAAGGGGTTCGAACAAAGGCTCCTGCGTCCGTGAACAACCGCCCGGCGGCCCTTCAGAAGGCCACGGTTCGCGTGGCACCCGGCTTGCTTGCGCGAACCCCATCGACGACACTCTGCCTTCTCGAGGGGGAACAATCACATGATTCAACAAATCCAGCGGACGCTCGCACTCTTGGTCATGACGGCCGGATGGTGCCTGGGCCTTTCGGCAACCTGGCAGACTGTGGCGGCGGCGGAGCGGCTCAACGTGCTGATGATCGCAATCGACGATCTTCGACCCGACCTTGGCTGTTACGGGAGCCGGTTCGCCAAGACGCCGAACATCGACCGCCTTGCGGCCCGGGGAGTGGTGTTCACGAAGGCCTATTGCCAGCAGGCGGTCTGCAGCCCGTCCCGCACCTCGCTGATGACCGGCCGGCGGCCCGATGCCACCCGGGTCTGGGATCTCAAGACCCATTTCCGCGTGGCCCTCCCCGACTGCGTGACGCTCCCCGAGCACTTCAAACACCATGGCTATCATGCCGCCGCGCTCGGCAAGATCTACCATCGCAACTTCGAAGACGGCCGCTCGTGGAGCGAGCCCCACTGGTATCCGAGCGGCCGCACGGTCGACACCGATCTCCGAGATTGGCAAGAGCAGATCGTGGAGCGGTTCGGCCCGGGCACCTCCGACTACGAGGCTGACACCGTCTTCGCCGAGTCGGGCAAGGGCCCTGCCATGGTCATGAGCAGCAAGGCCGACGATGACCTGCCCGACGGCTGCACGGCTGCGGAGGCCGAACAGCGGATCGCGGCGCTGGCGCAAAGCGACACGCCCTTCTTTCTCGCGGTCGGCTTCTCCAAGCCGCATCTTCCCTTTTCGGCACCCAAAAAGTATTGGGACCTCTACGATCCCGCCACCCTCCCGGAGCCACGGATCGACGATTTGCCGGACGGCGCGCCCGAGTTCGCCGGTCACGTCAACGGCGAGATCCATCAATACGTCGACATTCCAGCCGGCAATCCGCTGCCGCCGGAGATCGCTCGCCGGCTGCGGCATGGCTACCACGCCTGCATCAGCTACGTCGACGCCCAGGTGGGCCGGCTGCTCGACGCCCTCGACCGCCAAGGGCTCGCCGACAACACGGTGATCGTGCTCTGGGGCGACCATGGCTGGCAGCTCGGTGACCATGGACTGTGGCACAAGCACACCAACTTCGAACTGGCGACCCGGGCGCCTCTGATCATCGCCGCACCGGGCATCGCCGGAGCGGGCGAATCCGCCGCCGCTGTCGTCGAGTTCGTCGATGTTTATCCGACGCTCGCCGACCTCTGCGGCCTGCCCGCCGCGGCTGACCTGGACGGCGTGACCCTACGGCCGCTCTTGGTCGACCCGAGCAGATCGGTGAAAACCGTGGCAATCAGCCAGTATCCCCGGGGAAAGGGCAATGCCGCCGGGGTGCCACTGATGGGCTACAGCCTCCGCGACGACCGGTGGCGGCTGACAGTGTGGCGTGAAGATGGCACAGAGCGGGTGGTCGCGACCGAGGTATACGACGAGGAGAGGGATCCCGACGAAACCGTGAACATCGCCGCCACGCCCGAGGGCCGGCAGGTGATCGAGCGGCTCTCGCCCCATCTGCCCCCTCCCAATCCACCGCATGCCGCGGCCCGGAGAAAAGCCCGCACCTCAGAGCCTGCGACGCCCTGAACCTACGAGTCGGCCCGGCATCACGACCGGGAGGTACGGGGGTCGGCGAACGCTCGTGGCTTATCGGGGCGTATCTTCGCCCGCGACGCGACTTTTACCGCCTCCGAGCCGGCAGTTTTTCGATTGCTTTATCGCGAGCATCGCCTTCGCCCGGCCAGTTCAATTTGCTGGAAACTCGCGTATGCTCTCAAGGCTCGGAGCCGAGGTTTTCGAACACGCAAACCGCTGCCGGGGCTCCGAGCGCCAGATTGATCCCGAGCCTTCCGCATGTGCGCCCTCGCCAAGATTCGAGCCGAACGTGACGTCTTGTCCGTCACAGATCGCCGGATCGCCGAATTCATCCTGGCAAACGCCTCGCTCCTGCGGGACTATTCCTCGCAGCAACTGGCTGATGCGATCCACGTCAGCCAGTCGAGCATTGTCAAATTCTCTCAACGCCTGGGCTACAAGGGCTATCCCGACCTCAAGCTCTCCGTCAACGAGGCTGTCACCCGCGCGGCTGTCGTGGAGGAGACGACGGCCGGCCGCCTCGCCTCAGCGGATGATGCCGGCATGCGCCTGTCCGAGGCGGTCTGGCTGGCAAAGACCGCCGCCGTTCGTCAAACCCACGACATCAACGACACTGACATCCTCGCCACCGTGGCGAAGTGGATCGCCGGTGCCGATACCCTGATCCTCGCGGGGAGCAGCATCGAGGCCGATGCCGCCCGGTCACTGGCGGATCGAATTACCCTGCTGGGCCGCAGATGCCTAACCTGCAGGCAACCGGCCGAGCTGCTCGGCAGTCTTTCGGCCGCCGGCCGGCGAGACCTCTTGATCGTGGTCTGCGGCCCAGGCGGCGGGAAGGAGTGGGTTCGCAGTTGTCGTGAGATGCGGTCGATCGGTGGGCGCGTGGTGGTGATCAGCCGCGGTCGGGGCGGCCGGATCACCTCGGTGGCAGACGCGGGTCTCGTGGTGGCCGCCCATGATCCGCGTCCTCATATCGAAGACCTCGCCTACGAAGCCGCAATGCGACATCTACTCGACGACCTGTTTCTTCGGGTTCTCGCGGCGAGGCCCGATTCACTCGACACGTTCCTGACAAATCGGGGCCGAACCCTCGGGACGCCGGCCCAACGCTGACGGAGCTATCATCCGATGCATCCACCGAGCGGCTTCCGGAGGATCCAGCCTTGGCTCGCCGCGATGCTCACTGTCTGCAGCCTCGCGGCCGCAGCCGAGCCACGGCCGAACATTCTGTTCTGCATTGCCGATGACTGGGGCTGGCCCGACGCCGGGGCGTACGGCGATTCAGCCGTCAGCACGCCCGCCTTCGACCGAGTGGCCCGTGAGGGCGCCGTCTTCACCAACGCATTCGTGACGTCGCCCTCCTGCACGCCCTCCCGCAACTCGATCCTCACCGGCCAGTGGCACTGGCGGCTCGGAGCCGGGGCGAACCTCTGGAGCTCCCTGGCGCCGGTGCATCCCGTCTACCCGCTGCTGTTGGAAGACGCCGGCTACCACGTGGGGCACTCGAGCAAGGCCTGGGGACCGGGCGACTGGCGCGCCCTCGGCCGGCGGCGGGATCCGGCCGGCCGGCCCACGCCGGAGGGATTCGCGGCATTCCTCGCGGCTCGCCCGGCCGGGAAGCCCTTTTGCTTCTGGCTTGGCTCCCATGATCCTCACCGTCCCTACGACGCGGGAAGCGGCCAGGCCGCCGGAATCGATCCGGCCCGATTGAGAGTGCCAGCCGACCTCCCTGACTGCGAGGTCGTGCGGCGGGATCTGGCTGACTATCTCGGCGAGGTGCAGCGGTTCGACGCCGAGGTGGCCGCAGCGCTCGCCGCTCTTGATGAGGCAGGAGAAGCCGAGAACACCTTGGTCGTCATCACGGGCGACCATGGAATGCCTTTTCCGCGACACAAGTGCCACCTCTACGACTCGGGCACCCACGTGCCCCTGGCGATCCGGTGGCCGGCAGTGATCCAGCCCGGTCGAAAGGTCACGGATTTTGTCTCCCTCGCCGACCTCGCCCCGACGTTTCTCGAAGCCGCGGAAGTGCCGATCCCGGCCGTCATCACCGGCCGGTCGTTGCTGCCTGTGCTGCGGGCGGCCGGGTCGGGCCAGATCGACCCGACCCGCGACCACGTGCTAACCGGCCGCGAGCGCCACACGCCGGCGCAGGAGGCGCCCAGCCTGGCCGGATATCCGATGCGAGCGATCCGAACCGTCGACTGGCTCTACATCCGCAACTTCGAGCCCGAACGCTGGCCAAGCGGCTGCCCTGAAGGCTCGTCGCAGGGCTGGCGGTTCGCCGACTGTGACGACAGTCCGACGAAACAGCTGTTGATGGCCCAGCGGCACGATCCGGCCATCCGTCCCTTCTTTGACCTCGCCTTCGCCAAGCGACCGGCCGAGGAACTCTATGATCTCGCGAACGACCCCGAACAGATCGTCAACGTCGCTGCCGATCCTGCTCGGACAGGGGTGAAAGCCGACCTCGCCCGGCGGCTCGCTGCGGAACTCGAAGCCACGGCCGACCCCCGAGTTCTTGGACGGGGCTCGGACATCGAAGGCCACCCTTACTTCGGGCAGATGACGGGCCTGCGGCCCACGAGCCAGCCGAGCACCAAGCCGACGCAGACCAGCCCGGTGGACGACGGCTCCGGCACCGCAGCCACACCGGCGGCGGCTGGCGCGGCCGGGAAGTAGTTGCCCTGACCGTAGGCCCCCGCCGTGTTCACGCTCACGAGATCGAACACGTTCGTCGCCCGGTCATAGTTGAAGTCGCCCTGACTCCAGACGCTCGTGGCACCAGTGCCATACTTGCCCGAGCTGTTGATGCTCACGAGGTCAAAGACATTCACCGCGCCGCTCAAGTCGACGTCGCCCGGGGCCGCAAACGAAACCCGGGCCGAGCCATCCGCCGCCACCACGTAGCCGACGGCCCGGGTGCCACCTGAGGCGGCCGCAGCGCTCGACGTCATACCGGTCGTGCCGTTCCAGGCCCCGCCGTTGCGGCCGGCCACGAGATCGGTGCGGAGCGATGCCGAGGTGCTCCCGCCCGGGGCGATCGTCACTTCCCCGACGCCGAGATCGAGCAGGCCGCCACCGACCTCCTTGTCCACCACGAGATTCGAGACCGCCACCGTCAGCCGGGCATCCGGATCGAGCGCCATCACGCCTCCGCCCACGACGCTGAGGGCCGGCGCCCCCGTGACGGTGCCGGCATTGATCGTGAGCGAACCGATGCCGTTGATCGCGTCGACGAACAGATTCGCTGCCGCGAGCGTGCCGCCGTTGAGCGTCACGGCCGGCACCCGGGCCACCGTGCCCGCCGCGATCTCGACCGTGGCCCCGCTCGACACCGTGACGCTGCTGGCCGCCACCGCGTCGTCATTGGCCAGCAGGAGCGTGCCCGCCGCCACGGTCGTCGGGCCGCCGTAGGCGTTGGCGGCGTCGAACACGAGGGTTCCCGCCCCGGTCTTGGTCAGCGATCCCGCCGAGGCGATCGCTGGATAGCCGGCCTCGGCCTGGGTCTGGGTGCCGCTCACCACATCGATCGTCACCTGCCAGGGCGACACGATCGCCACATCGTCGACCAGCACGAAGCTCGACGG
>JBJOHE010000311.1:0-4623 GCA_046047895.1 Planctomycetota bacterium
CTCCTGACGGCCGGGTCGTGGTGTTCACTCAGGAACTCCTCGGGGTTCGCCCGGAGATCGAAGAGCTGCGTCACCAGGCCGCCGGCGGGCGACTCATACTTGATCAGCTTCCAATGATCCTGGCGGACGCAGCGGATGCCCGGTTTGGCCCCGCCGCAATAGACGCCGTAGAGCGCCTCGCGGATCACAAGGGTGTCGCCGGTGAGCACCGGCAGAAAGCTCGTGCCCTCGCTGGTGGCCGGGGCCGCGATTCCAGCGATGTCGCAGAGCGTGGCCAGCACGTCGGCCAGATAGACGTTGCCGGGAGCGCGACTGCCCGCCTTCACGCCGGGGCCGGCGACGATCAGGGGAACCCGCCAGGTGTGCTCGTAGAGGTTCTGCTTTCCCTGAAGGCCGTGGCGGCCGATCGCGATCCCATGGTCGGCGGTGTAGATGATCCAGGTGTCGTCGAGTTCCCCCATGGCCTGGAGCTTGTCGAGCACGCGGCCGATCTGGATGTCGATGTTTTCGCAGCAGGCGAACTCGCGGCCGAGTTCGTTGCGGATCGTGGCCTCGTCCCGCCGCCGCCAGACGCCGCTGACAGCCTGCTCATCCCGAACGTCCATGTCGGTGTTGTCGAAGGGATGCCGCGGCAGCCAGGTGGCCGGCAGCGGCGGCTGCTTGTCGTTGAGCGGCGGAGGCCGGGACGCGTCGGTGTGGTTGGTGGCTCCATACCTGGCGAGCAGTTCCGGTGGGCCGTCCCGGGTGTCGTGTGGATGAGAGAAGCCGTAGTAGATCAGGAAGGGATCCTGGTCGCCCGCCGCCTCGCGGGCGGCCAGAAAGTCGAGGACCTGCTCCGCGTGCCAGGCGCTGCCACCGCTCGCCGTGCCCGCCCGCTTGGTGGCGTCATGCCGGACGGTGAACCGCTCGTTGGCCCCCTCGTAGCTGTTGCCCTGCTTGCAGGTGCGCATCGTGTCGTAGCCGGCGGCATTGAACACCGCCGCGAGCACGTGGTCCTCAATGTCGGCCGGACAGCGGCGGTCGAAGTCAATGCCGGCCGAAGACCGCGTCTGACTCCCGCGTTCTGGTCCGATCGGCAGATGCCAGACGGAGCGGCCCGTCATCACCATGTGCCGTGAGGGCGTGCAGACGGCCCCGGAGAACGAGCCCATGTGGTAGGCCGCGTCGAGCACGATCCCGCGGGCTGCGAGCGAGTCGAGCACCGGCGTCGTGAGCCGTGAGTCGGGTGCGTAGGCCTTGAGGTCAAACGGGCTCTGGTCGTCCGCGATGATGAACAGGATGTTGGGTCGCTTGGCCGGAGCGGCGGCGGCCTTCGCCGCGGCGGGCCGGGATGGTTCCTCCCGACCCGTCTCGTCCTGAGCCAGTCCGCGGCACTCTTCGGCGATCCGGAGCCACTCCTGCTCGAGGGACGCAACCTGGTTGGGCCGAGAGGCGGCCAGGTTTTCGATTTCGCAGCGATCGCTCGCGAGATCGTAGAGCTCCCAGGCCGCTCCGCGGGATGCGACGAGTTTCCAGGGGCCCATCCGCACCGCTCGGTGTCCCTCGTGGCACCACCAGAGCGACTCGTGGGCCGGGGGTGCTTCGGGGCTTGCACACGCCGGCAAAAAACTCCGGCCGTGCAGCGGTGGCGCCGGCTGCGGCGGCTGCGCGGGCAGCCCGGCAAGCTCAAGCGCCGTCGGCACCAGATCGATCACGTGCACCGGCTGCCGTCGAAGCTCCCCCTGCGCCGTGATTCCGGCGGGCCAATGGACGATCCAGGGCGTGGCGATGCCCCCCTCATGGACCCAGGTCTTGTGACGGCGAAACGGGGTGTTGGCCGCCGTCGACCAGCCAGGCCCAAGGCAGAGGAACGTGGTGCGGGAGCCCGGCGGGGCAGCCGGATCGTGTCCTTCTCCGCGGATCATGATCTCGGCGGAGGCGCCGTTGTCACTCGCGAACAGGATGAAGGTGTTTTCCAGATCCCCAGTCGCTTCGAGCTGGGCGAGGATTCGGCCCACCTCGCGGTCCATCACCTCGACCATCGCCGCGTGGATCGCCATCTTCGTGGCCTGAAACCGCCGCTGCTCGTCCGTGAGCGAGTGCCACGGTCGCGGGCGGTCGAGCTCGCCGGGGCCGAGCCGCTCGAGCGTCGTGGCCTTCGGCTGGTAGGGCGGGCCGATCTCGAGCTCGGCCGCCGCCGGGGCGGCGGTGACGATGCCCAGCTCGCGAAGCCGGGTGGCCCGGGCGGCCCGCACGGCATCCCAGCCGGCCAGATACCGCTGCCGATGCCGCTCGATCACCTTGGCCGGCGCCTGCAGGGGGAAGTGGGGCGCCGTGAATGCGACGTAGTGGAAGAACGGGGTGCCGGCATGGTCGCGGGCGTGCTCGGCCAGGCACCTGACCGCATGGTCGCCGATCGCGGTGGTCGCGTAGAAGCCGTCGTCGGCCGCGACCTGCCTGCCGTCCTCTGTCACGCCGCGGGGATCGAAGTAGTTGCTCTGGCCGGGGGCGAGCACGTCGAGCGATCGGGCGAAGCCCTGCTCCCGCGGGTCGCCGTCGATGTGCCATTTCCCCGAGTGGTAGGAGCGGTACCCTGCCTCGGCAAGCCGCTCGGGCAGGAGCCTGGCCCAGGCGGGCCTGGTTCCTCGCCCACCCCCCGGGCCACCCGGAAGGGCGTCTCGTCGAACCGCCTGTGGGTAGTAGCCGGTCAAGAGCGCCGCCCGCGTGGGCCAGCAGCGTGCGGTGTTGAAGCCCTGGGTGAAGCGGAGGCCACGGGCGGCAAGCCGGTCGAGGTTTGGGGTTTCGATCTCGCCGCCATACCCGCCGAGATCGGAGAAGCCGAGGTCATCGGCGAGAATGACAAGCAGGTTGGGCCGCGGGGGCTCGCCGCCGTCGCTGCCAGCCGAGGCCAGCCACACGATCGCTGCCAGGGCTGCCAGAAGGGTTCGTCGCATGCTCGGTGAACCTCCGGAGCCCAGGATTCCGGGTGGCATCGCGGCCGCCGCTCTGCTCGTTGGGCAGGTGCCGACCCCCCGACCTCCTTCACCCAGCTTACCGATTCGCCGCTCGAGCCATCCCGAATGCGGTCTAGCCGTCCCAGAGACGGCGGACCGGCCTGACCTGCGGATGTGCCGCTGTCGAGACCGGCGCCGCGAGCGGCGGTGGGGCGTCGGGCGGAGCGAGTTCCCGCCAGACCTGTTCGATCGTGGCCGGATCGATGCTCGTGAGGCCTTGGCCAACCGCCGCTGCCACGGCGAGGTGGGCCAGCCGACGGACGTCTCGCCGACTGCCGCGGGCGAACCGCTGGATCGTTTGGGCGGCGGCGGGCGTGAAGAGTTCACCCGACAGCCCGGCTCGCTCGAGTTCCCGGCCGAGGTAGCCTGCCACCTCGTCGCCGCCCCAGCCGGGCAGGTCGATGCGGACGGCCGCCCGCTGCCGGACGGCATCGGGCACCTGCGGCAGCCCGGCCGGCGTGGCGGTGGCCACGACCACGGTACCGGCAAACCGCGGCTCGCCGGCGGCCGCTAGCCGGGCCACACCCTCGCGGGCGTCGGTCGGACCGCGATCGAGATCGTCGAAGATGAGCACGGTCGGCCGGCCCATGAGCGTGTTTTCTCGCAACCGGTTTTCGAGCTTGAGCCAGGGACGAATCGCCTCGCCCCGACTCGCCGGATCGAGCGGCAGCCGGGCGAGCAGCAGGTCGGTCCAGTCGCCCTCCGAGAGGCCGGCGAGCGAGAGCACGGCTACTTCGGCTCCCAGGCCGGCGAGCCGCCGCGCGGCCATCATCGCCAGGTGGCTCTTGCCCATGCCTGAGTCGGCGATCACCAGGCCGCACCGCTGCCGCTCGGCCACGAGCCACTCGAGCCGGGCGAGCGCCTCCTCCTCGGCCGGTCCGCAGAAGAAGGCGGCCGGGTCGAGCCCGCCGGAGAAGGCGGGGGCCGCATGGCTCGAGAGATCGCGTACCATGCGGCGAGTGTAGCGACCTCGGTGGGTCCGGGTCAGGACGAATTATCCGCGGGGATTGCGGGCAGGATGTCCATCGGGCTCAGCTCGCAGGCCGGCTGCATGCGGCGGACCGGAACCAATGCCTCGGCCTCCGCGAGGCGCTCGGGCGAGGCGAATGATGAGCGAGCGGTTTTTCTGCGAGGCGGTGCCGACGGCCGGCCGGGCCGTGCTCTCGGGCGATGAGGCGAGGCACCTCGCGAAAGTCTTGCGGGCTCGGGTGGGCGACGCGGTCACGCTCTTTGCAGGCGACGGCCGCTCCTGGCCGGCACGGATCCTGCGAATCGATCGCCGTGAGGTCGAGCTCGAGACCGATCCCCCCGTGCCGCAACCGGCCGCTTCCGGGCCGGCGGTCACGCTGGCCGTGGCGCTTCCTAAGGGTGAGCGGCAGAAGTGGCTCGTCGAGAAGCTGACCGAACTGGGCGCGGCCCGGCTTGTGCCCCTTGTGACTGAAAGGGGTGTGGCCGAGGCGACCGCCGGGGCGGTGGAGCGGATGCAGCGGGGTGTGATCGAGGCCTGCAAGCAGTGCGGCCGCAACCGGCTGATGGAGATTGGGCCGCCTGCCACGCTCGCCGAGGTCGTGGCGAGCAAGCCAGCCACCGCCTTAGGGGTCGTAGCCGATCCCAGCGGTGGTCCGCTCGA
>JBJOHE010000312.1:0-2784 GCA_046047895.1 Planctomycetota bacterium
GCTTCCCGATTTCGAGAAACCGGCCACCGACCGCCAGGGCATCGATGCCCCGCGGAATCGCCTCGCCGGGCAGGCTGTTCAGAATGATGTCGACGCCGCCGGCGACCGCCACGGCCTCGTCGGCGAACGTGAGGCTCCGCGAGTCCATCACATGCTCGGCTCCACGAGCTCGCACGAACGCCCGCTTCTCGTCGTTGCCGGCCGTGGCGAAGATCCGTGCCCCGGCGAGCCGGGCCAGTTGCATCGCCGCCAGCCCCACGCCGCCACTGGCCGCATGGATCAGCACCCGCTCACCGGCGCGGACGCGACCGCACTCCTGGATCGCGTAGGCGGCGGTGAGGAAGGCGATTGGGATCGCTGCAGCCTGGTCGTGACTCAGGTTTCGCGGCTTGCGGGCCACGAGGTCGCTCGCGACCACGACGTGCGTGGCGAAGGCTCCGGGAGCCACCGCGATCACCTCGTCGCCCGGCCGCCAGGCGGTGACGCCCTGGCCAACCCGGCTGACCACGCCCGAGCACTCACTGCCGAGGGCCGGCGGCCCCGGGGGGAGGCCGGGGTAGAGCGCCAGCGCCTTCATCACATCGCTGAAGTTCAGGCCGGCGGCATGCACCTCGATCTCGATTTCGTCGGCTGCCAAAGGCACGGGATGGAAGAGGCGATGGTCGAGATCCTCGACGCCGGCCGAGGCCGCCGCCTCGAGTCGAGCGGGCAGGGCGGCCGTCGCCGCGGGGCAGGCAGCCACCGTCGCATGCGGTCGGAACCGCCGCACCCAGCGGCGATCGCCCCGGAGTTGGACCTCGTCCTCCCGGTCGGTGCGGTGGAGCTCGGCCATCAGCGCCGGCACCGCCTCGGCTGGATCGGTAGGGACATCGACCAGCCGGGTTCGCAGCCGGGCATACTCGCTGCCGATCACGCGGGCCATGCCGATGAGCGGCGCCTGGGCCACCGCCAAGGGCGCGGCCATTCCGGCAGGCGGCTCTTGGGCTCCGGCCGTGACGAAGAAACAGGCCGCCTGACCGGCTGGGCCGGCCTGCTCCCAGGCCTGGACCAGATGGAGCGGGCCGCGACAGGTCAGCCAGGAACTGGCAGCAAGCGAGTCGGCATCGGTGGCATCGGCGGTCGGCGCGTCGAGGGCCCAGAGGTAGACCACGCCGGTGACGCCTCCGGCCACCGTCGCCTCGAGCAGCCGAACGAATCCTGTCCGATCGTTCGGGTCGAGCGTGAAGGAACCGTCGGCATGGGGCACGAAGGATCCGCCATGGCGGACCAGGATCACGTCGTCGCCGGCGGCGGTGAATGCATCGGCCACGCGGTGCCCATAGCCCCGGTCATCGGTGAAGACGAGCCAGCGGCCGCCGGTCGATTCTCCGGCCGGCCGTTCCTCCGTCGCGGTGGTGTCTTCCTCCCACTCGAGCCGGTAGACGAGGTCGCTCGTCGTTTCCGCGGCGGCGGTCCCGCTGACCCGATGGCTCCGAAACCCGTGGATCGCCAGGCAGGCCGCGCCGGCTGCGTCGCGGATGTCGATGTCGGCGACGATCCGGTCGTCGCTGCGGTCGACGATCCGCACATGGACGCGCGCCCGATCGCCCGGCGAGGCGAAGAACCGGATCTCATCGACTTCATGGGGGAGATAGAGGCCTGAGATGGTGTGGTCGAAATCCCGGTCGGCCGCGATCATGCCGTGGAAGCAGGCGTCGAGCAGGGCCGGGTGGACCGCGTGTCTGTCCGCATCTGCCGCGACCGCGGCCGGAAGCACCACCTCGGCCAGACACTCGCCGTCCCGGCGAGCGCCCGCCACCATTCCCTGAAAGGCCTCGCCGTAGTGGAGGCCGAGCCGGCTGCAGTAGGCGTAGAGCCGGTCTCGATCGAAGGCCTCGGTGCATCGGGCGCGGATCGCCGCCTCATCGGTGGCCGCCGCGGCGACGGGGGAGGAGGTGGCGATGCCCACGCAGGCGACCTCCGTCCAATCGCTGTCGTCGACGCCTCGTTGCACGAAGGAGAGGCTGCGGCGATCGACGCGATGGTGGCATTCCATCCAGCGGGGGGCCGTCTCGTCGTGGATGCAGGCCTTCAGCAGTTGCAGCCGCCGCAGCCGCACTCCGCCCGGTTCAAGGCCGGCTTCGCTGCCGGTGAGCTGGCCTGCCGCTGCGATGGCGGCATCGATGTAGGCCGCTGCGGGGTGGACGCATGCCGATCGCACCCGGTGGTCGCGGAGAAACGACTGCAGCCGGAGATCGATCCGGCATTGCCACGTGGGGGCCGGGCCATCGCCGCGTCCGCCAAGCAAGGGATGGTCGCTGCTCGCCTGCCGGGAGAGGCGGGCTTCGCGGGACTCGCTTCGGAGCGACTGCGTCAGAAAGGGCTCGGGGGGGACGGCGAGGCGGCGGGTGGGGCGAGGATACAGCCGGCTCCAGTCGACCTCGAGGCCGAGCGAATGCAGCCTGCCGAGCGAGCCGAGCATCGTCGCCACGTCGTCCCGTTCGCGATGCAGCGACGGCAGGGTGGTGACGGGTCGGCCTGCCGCCTGGAAGCACTCGTTGATCGCGAAGGAAAGCACCGGGTGAGGACCGATTTCGATGGCGGCCCGCGGCCCTGCGGCCGCCAGTGATGCCATCGCGTCGGCGAACAAGACGGGCTGACGGACGTTCCGCCACCAGTAGTCACCGTCGAGTTCGTCACCTGAAAGAAGCCCTCCCGTCACCGTGGAGATCAGGGGCACGGCCGTCGTGCGAGGCTTGATGTCGGCCAGCGAGGCGAGCAACGCATCCCTGACGGGATCCATGA
>JBJOHE010000313.1:0-3317 GCA_046047895.1 Planctomycetota bacterium
TCCGGCGACGACCGGCTCGACGCGGTGCTCGATGCCTCAGGGCTTGAAGATCTCGACACCGTCGTGGCAGCGAGCGGCCTCGACGCGGAGGGCATGGCGGCCGATCTGCGGCTGGAATTCAGCGGACCGCCGACTGGCGTCTTCGCCCCGGTGAAAGCGGGAGTCGGGGCGAAGCAACTTGCCCAGGTGCCGGCCGACGCGATGCTCGTGCAGACCTGGTCGCTCGACCTCTCCACAATGCTCGCCACGGCGCTCGACGTGCTCGACGGGGCAGATCCCGCGGCCGCCGGCGAGGCCCGGACCGGCCTCGAACGGTTCAGAGCGGTCGCCGGCTTCGATGTCGATACCCATCTGCTCAAGCTGCTGGGCCCCGACTGGACAGTCGTGTCGCTGCCGGCTCCGGGTGGGCTCCTGCCAAGCGTCGCCCTGATCGCCGGGGTCCGCGACCACGCCACCTTCGCGAAGACCCACCAGGCACTCCTGAACGTGATCCGCACCTCGTTGGGGTCTGGTTCTACCCGCGTCGCGATCAGCGAGCAGCCATACCGCGACCACACGCTCTACTCGCTCGCCTTCGACGAGCCAGCCGTGCTTCCCATCGCCCCCACCTGGTGCCTCACCGACGACCGCCTCGTGGTCACGCTCTCGCCGCAGCTCCTGAAGACGCTGCTGACTCGCTCCCCTGCCGACGAAAGCCCTGCCGCCATCCCCGAGGTTGCGCGGGCTCTCGCGGGAGGCGAGGCCGATCTCGTAGGCGTGCTCGACCCTCGCGCTCTGCTTGGCACCCTCTGTTCGCTCTACGAACTCGCCACGCCCTTCGCCCGCCAGGCTGCTGCGGTTCGGGCCGGGCACAACCTCTCGCTGCCGACCCTGCCCCGCACCAGTGCAATGACGCCCTTCGTGCGGCCGAGCGTGACGGTGATCCGGCACGAGGCCGCTGCGATCCACATCCGCAACACGGCCACGCTGCCGCTGGGCCCGCTCGCCGGCGGCGGCGGCACGCTCCTGGGCCTTTCGCCCTCGGCCACGCCCGTGATCGTGTACTTGATGCTCCCGGCCGTGCAATCGGCCCGGGAGGCGGCCCGGCGAGTGCAGTCGATGAACAACATCAAGCAGGTGCTCCTGGCGATGCACAACTACCACGACGTCTACGGCCGGTTTCCGCCGCGGGCGATCTGCGATGCCGCCGGCAAGCCGCTCCTAAGCTGGCGGGTGGCCTTGCTGCCGTATCTGGAACGGCAGGATCTCTACGACCGATTCCGGCTCGATGAGCCCTGGGACAGCGACCACAACCGCCCGCTGCTCGCGGAAATACCGTCCTGGCTTGCCGATCCGAACGCTGATCCAGCGACGATTCAGGCCGGCCTCACGACGCTCCAGGTGTTCACCGGCCCAGACACCGCCTTCGCGAAACCGGACGCCGGCCCGAAGGTCCGCGACATCACTGACGGCCTGAGCAAGACACTGGCTGTGATCGAGGTGAATCCCGACCAGGCCGTGCCCTGGACGAAGCCCGCGGACCACCCGTTCGATCCCGCGAATCCGCTCGCAGGCCTCGGTCAACCCCGCCGCACGAGCAAGGTGTTTCTCGGCGGATTTTTCGACGGTAGCGTGCGGCCGATCGCTCCCGACATCGACGCCGAGGTTTTCGGAGACCTCGTCACGCCAGCCGGCCGCGAGACGCTCGACGCTCTTCCGTGGTAGGTGCATCTGCTCATCAACCTTGCTCAGGCCGAGCCGCGATGGTGACACTTCGCATCAGGGAGGCTCGGGGGTCGGCGAACGCTCGCGGAGCATGAGGGCGTATCCTCGCCGGCGACGCGACTTTTGCCGCCCCCGAGCCGGCACGCTCAGTGCTCGCAACCGTGCTCTGAGTCGACCGCGGACAAGCCAGCCCGCCGTTCGGCCAGATAGGCGAGCCACTCGTCGATGCCGGCCCCGGTCTTAGCCGAGGTCTCGAGGATCCGCATTCCGGGCCGGACTGACTCGATGTTCGCCCGCGCCAGATCGCGGTCAAACTCGCAGGCTTCCGCCAGGTCGATCTTCGTGATCGCGGCCACGTCGGCTGTGTTGAACAGGCCCGGATACTTGAGCGGTTTGTCTTCGCCCTCGGTGACGGAAAGCAGCGCCAGTCTCACAGCCTCGCCAAGATCCCAGCTTGTGGGACAGACAAGGTTGCCAACGTTCTCGATAAAAAGATAGTGGAGCTGCTGGAGATCCCAGCCATCGATGTGGGCCGCGATCATGTCGGCCTCCAGGTGACAGAGACCGTGGGTCTGGATCTGCCGCACGGGCACGCCACTGCGGGCGAGCCGGCGGGCGTCGTTGTCGGTCTCGAGATCGCCCACCACCGCGGCCACCGGCTCGCCGCGGGCCGCCAGCCGGGCGAGCGTCTCCTCGAGAAAGGCCGTCTTTCCCGTGCCGGGGCTCGACACCATGTTCACCACGAGCACCCCGGCCCGCTCGAATCGGGCCCGTAGGTCCCTGGCCAGTTCGTCGTTTTTCTTGAGGATCCGGGTGCGGACCTCGAGGATCCGCGGCGTGGTGCTCATCGACCCAACTCCTCACCTGCCGGGGAAACCTCGCGGGCAGCCTCGCCGCCCCCCGAGGCTTCCAGTTCGATCGACTCCACATCCAGTTCCCGTCCCGCCCGGATGTCGCCACTGCGGGTGCGGCACACGGGACACGCAAACGACTGCACGCCAGGCAACTCGACCTCGGTTTCGCATGCCGGGCACCAGACTCGCACCGGCACCTCGATCACCTCAAGCGCGGCCTCGGCCAGGGGTGTGCCCTCCCTGACGAGATCGAAACTAAACCGCAGCGACTCCTCGTGAACCCCGGCCAGCCGGCCGATCCTGAGCGTCACGCGGCGCACGATCCCGCCACCGGCCCGAGCCACATGGTCGGACACCAATTCCACGATGCTCGTCGCGATCGAGAGTTCGTGCATGGCAGCCTTTCCTGCGACAGGATAGCGGCGGCCCCGGCCCTTCGGGACCAGAAGATCCCCGCCCAAGGGTGAGCGAACATGTCGCTCCACAGCATACCGCCCGCTGCTTCCCTTCGTCGCCCGCCCGGGTGTATAGTGCAACTGCCGCAGGGGCAGCGGCGGGCGGTCGAGTTCATCCGCTCAATGAACGGGGTCATCTTGGGAGACACGTCATGGCTTCTCTCCTCTGGCTTCAGGGTGGCGCCTGCAGCGGCAACACGATGTCGTTCCTCAACGCCGAGGAGCCGAGTGCCTGCGACCTTGTAACCGACTTCGGGATCGACGTGGTCTGGCATCCATCTCTCGGCGTCGAACTCGGCGATCA
>JBJOHE010000314.1:0-2592 GCA_046047895.1 Planctomycetota bacterium
CGATCGACGAGGAACACGCTCTCCTGCGACTTGGAAACCCGGTGGGCCAAGGTCATCGCTTCGGCTGCGGCCGTCGCCTCGTCGAGCAGTGACGCATTGGCAATCGGCATCCCGGTGAGATCGCAGACCATCGTCTGAAAGTTGACGATCGCCTCCATCCGCCCCTGGCTGATCTCGGCCTGATAGGGCGTGTACGCGGTGTACCAGGCGGGGTTCTCGAGGATGTTGCGTTGGATCACGGCCGGGGTGTGGGTGGCGTGATACCCCTGGCCGATGAAGCTTTTCAGGAGTTTGTTCCGGAAGGCGATCGTCTTGAGTTCCTCGAGCGCCGCCGCCTCAGAGAGGGCCGGAGGGAGCCGCATCGTGTCGTGCCGGGCGATGCTCGACGGCACGATCTGCTCGATCAGCGCGGCCAGCGAGGGTGCGGCCACCGTTGCGAGCATGTGGGCCTCGTCAGCCGGGGCGATACCGATGTGGCGGGCGGCAAACTCGCGGCAGCCGGCCGGGGCATCGCCGAGATCGGTGCCTGTGGGGCGGGGCTCGGCAACTGCGGCGGAAGAAACAGCAGGAGGCATGACGGGGCTCCATGATGAAAGTCGACGGCTCAAATGAGCCGGCGGCGGGAACCCTGTTGTCCTGGTACCTGAGAGATTCGCGCTCGGGCTTCGACCCGGGGCTTGCCCCTTCGGTGGGTGAAGCTGTAGCAGCCGCACCACTCTCCAACAGTTCTTTATGGTCAGTTCTTTTGCCTGAGCGTTCTGCCTTCGGCGGTCTTGCGACTCTCTCCTGACCAGCCGAAGTCTACGGCTCCCCCTGCCGACCGACAACGGCCTTCCCGCTCCCAAAACCATCCCACTGCGGAAATATACCGGTTTTTGCACATGCAGCGCCGGCAACCTATTCTCCAAAAAGGTTCAGCGCACCCTTCCCTTCTTCCCCACATTGTGACCGCTCTCGTTCGAACGATTCCTTGCCGCCCCAGCGTCATGTCATTCGCGGCAGGGGCGGTGCTCGCGCTTGCGGCATCGATCCTCGGTGTCGGCTGCCGACCGATCGCCGCCGACGCCCAGCCGGGCCGCCGGCAGGCTGGCCCACCACAGGTGACGGTGGCTCTGCCGCTCTCGCTTCAGACGATCGACTGGGATCCCTACACCGGCCGGCTCGCCCCGATTGAAGAGGTCGAGGTGCAGGCCCGCGTAAATGGGTATCTCTTGTCGCACCACTTCGAGGAGGGCCAGCCGGTCGAGAAGGGGCAGCTGCTCTTCGTGATCGACCCGCGGCCCTACGAGGCCACGCTCGCCCGGGCGCGGGCTGCGCAAGAGGAGGCGGAGGCGATGCTCAACGCCGCCGAGGCGAAGGTCCGCGAGGCCGAGGCCAAACGCAAGCAGGTGCAGGCCCGGCTTGAACTGGCGCGCGCACGGCTCAAGCGCGCCCGCCGCCTCGCCCCGACCGGCGCCATCAGCGAAGACGAGATCGACGAGATCGTGGCCACCGAGCGACAGGCCGAGGCCGATGAGTTTGCAGCCGTCGCCGAAATCGAATCGTCACACGCAGCCGTCAAGGCTGCCGAGGCGGTGATTGCAACCACGGAGGCGGCCGTGACCGCCGCCGAACTCGACGTCGGCTACTGCCGGATCACCGCTCCGATCGCCGGCCGCATCGGCCGCCGCCTGGTGACGGAGGGCAACCTCGTCTCGGGTGGCCAGGGCTCCGCGTTGCTCACCACGATCGTCACCACCAACCCGATCCACGCCTACTTCGACGCCGACGAGCAGGCGCTGCTGAAATACATCCGACTCGATCAGCAAAACAAGCGAGTGATCTCCCGCGACGTGAAGAATCCCGTCTACATGGCGCTCGTCGACGAGCAGGGCTATCCGCACGAGGGCTACATCGATTTCGTCGACAATCGTGTCGACGCCGCCACCGGCTCGATTCGCGCGCGGGCCATCTTCCCCAACGACGACGAGTCGCTGGTGCCGGGCGTGTTTGTGCGGCTGCAGGTGCCGGGCAGCGGCGTGGCCAAGCGGCTCCTCCTCCCCGACGCCGCGATCTCGATCGATCAGGCGTCAAAGTTTGTCTATGTGATCGACGAGGCGAATGTGGTGCAGGTGCGCCGCGTGACGACGGGCGATCTCGCGAAGGGACTGCGGGTGATCACCGACGGGCTCGATGGCAGTGAACGGGTCGTGATCAAGGGCGTGCAGCGGTGTCGGCCCGGCCAGCCGGTGGAGCCCGCGCAAGAAACGCTCGGGCCGGGGCCCGATCTCGGCCTTCCCGACACCTATAAGCCGGTGCCGCGGGAAAAGTGGCTGCGGCCGGCAGCCCCGCCGGCCAGCCCGGCCGCCGCAGGAGCGGGCCCGTGAGGTTCGCCCACTTCTTCATCGACCGCCCGATCTTCGCGACGGTGCTTTCCGTCGTCGTGCTGATCGTGGGGGCCCTCAGCTATTTCGCGCTCCCGGTGTCGCAGTATCCCGAGATCGCCCTGCCCACGGTCGTGGTCACGGCCAGCTATCCCGGGGCCACGGCCGAAACGGTCGCCGAGACGGTGGCCACGCCGCTCGAGCAGGAGATCAACGGCGTGGAAAACAT
>JBJOHE010000315.1:0-9079 GCA_046047895.1 Planctomycetota bacterium
ATCTCCCGCGGATAGGCGCTCGCCCCCGCAATGATCAGTTTCGGCTTGTGCTCGCGGGCCAGGCTCGCGATCTGGTCAAAGTCGAGCAGCGAGGTGTCGCGACGGACGCCGTAGTGGACGAACTTATAAAGGATGCCCGAGCTATTGAGCTTCATCCCGTGGGTGAGATGGCCACCGTGGGCGAGATCGAAGGCGAGGACGGTGTCGCCGGGCTGGATCGCGGCCAGATAGACGGCCGCATTGGCCTGGCTGCCCGAATGGGGCTGCACGTTCACATGCTCGGCCCCGAACAGGGCCTTGAGCCGCTCACGGGCGAGGTCCTCCACCTTGTCGACAAACTCGCAGCCGCCGTAATACCGCCGGCCGGGGTAGCCCTCGGCGTATTTGTTGGTGAGCACGCTGCCCACCGCCTGCATCACCGCGGGGCTCGTGAAGTTCTCGCTGGCGATCAGCTCCAGGCCCTCCGCCTGCCGCTCCTGCTCGGCGGCGACAGCCGACCAGACCTCGGGATCCTCTTGCTCGAGAATGTTCACGGGGGCGTCTCCAGGGGCGGAAGCAGGCGGGATTGGCACGAAAAGCCTTCCCCACGCATCTTAACCGGGTCCCGGTGAGGCGGCCAGAAGCCCCGACTCTGCGGCCTCGGAAACAGGCTGGCAGGAGCCATTTCAGCCTTCGACCGATCCGGCAGCCCCGCAGCCGATCAGTCGATCCGCAGCGGCTCGGGCATGAAGGTCACGATCGGGATCAGGAAGCAGGCGATCCCCAGGGCCGTGCGGAAACCATCGAGCGGCTGCCGCTCCTCGCGGATCGGCGGATGATCGACACCGAGAAAGGTCACGATCACGATCAGCGCCACCCAGTTGGTCTGGCCGCTGATGATCACCGTCAGGATCGAGACGATCAGGGCGGTGCGGGCCACCCAGTTGCCGCGCCGGCCGAAGACGGCATAGCAGACATGGCCGCCGTCGAGCTGACTGACGGGGATCATGTTGAGCCCGGTCACAAGCAGCCCCACCCAGCCCGCCATGAACAGCGGATTGGGGGCCACCGTTGTGCCAGGCGGCAGGTCGGGCCGTACGAGCGACTGGATCCAGACGGCGAGCGGCGCGAGCGCGAAGGGATTCGGCTCCCCCGCCGTGCCACCGACGAGGCCGAGCGTCATCAGCGGGATCGCCACCACGAGGCCCGCCAGCGGCCCGGCGATCGCTATGTCAAAGAGCTGGCGACGATCGGCCCGCGAACCTTCCATGCCGATCACGGCGCCGAGCGTGCCCGTGAGCAGGATCGGCATCGGAATAAAGAACGGAAGCGTGGCCGGGATGCCGTGGAGCTTGGCGGCGATGAAATGGCCCGCCTCGTGGGCGGTGAGCACCGCCATCACCGCCGCGGCGTAGACGAGCCCGCGGCCCCAGTGCTCTGACACGAGCGCGGCGATGTCGGCGTCGTCCACGCCCAAGAGCAACGGCTCCCAGCCGACGGCTCCGGCGGCAAATGTGGTCAGGGCCGTGAGGGCGTAGAGAAGCAGCTGCAGTCGCACCCGCGGCCGGGGCCGCGACCGCAGCAGGGTTTCCAGGTCGGGTTCGACGTGATGCAGGGTGGAATCCATGGCTGATCGCCTCGCAGAATACTGGCTTTCCACCGGTTCTGGTAAACTTTCGCGGTTCTTCCACCCTCCCTTCGGGAACTCCTTGCCCATGCAATCCGCCCACCGTCTGTCGACCGTTCTCTGCGCGGCCCTCGCGGTCGCCGCCATGGCTGCTCTCCGCACCCCTCTCATTGCCGCCGAGCCCACCGTCGTCGCGGCCGTGGGTATCGATGGCTACGCCGACATCAAGAAGCAGCTCGGCTGGCTGGGCAACCAGGTGGGCAGCCCGCAGCTGCCGGCGCTCGCCGAGTCGTTCGTGATGATGGCCACGCAGTTCAAGGGGCTCGCCGGGCTCGATCCGAGCCGGCCGCTGGGAGTCGTCGTGTCGGCGAGCGGCAATGAAGACGAGCCCGTGGCCCACATGTATGTGCCGGTCAAGGATCTCGCGAAGCTCCTCGATGTGTTCAAGGGGATGACCGGGCCGGCCCAGCAGGTGGGCGACAAGCGGGTGCTCGCGCTTCCCAATGGCATGCGGCTCGAGGTCGCCGAGAAGGACGGCTGGGCGATCATCGCGCCCCAGGGAAGCGACGCCGGACCCGCGGCGCCCGAGAAGATCATCGCGGCGCTTGTGGACGACTTTTCCATCGGCGTGCGGCTCTTTCCCTCAGCCATGCCGGAGGGCATGCGAGAACGGGTCAAAAACATGGCCGAGGAAGCGGTTGAGCGGGCCGCGGAACAGGGTCAGCAGGTCGATCCGGCCGCCGTGGCCCTCGGGCTCCAGAGCCTCGAGACCGTCGAAACACTCACCTTCGGCGTGGCGATCGACGAGCCGGGCGACCAGGTGTTTCTCGAAAGCCGCACGGTGATGGTGCCGGGAACGCCCGCTGCCGCCGGCTGGTCGGCCGCGGCCAAGAGCGACGCCGGGCTGGGTCTGCCAGCCGCCGCCGACGGCAAGCCCGCGGCCGCGCGGGCCCACTACACGCACGACATCGAAGCGGCCAACCGGCTGGCGATCGAGGCCACCCTTGTGCAGCTGCTCCCGGCTGGCACGGGCGACCCGATCACCGATTCGCTGTTCGGCATCGTTCAGGACCTGGCGGGAGCGATGCTCGATGCCGGTGGGCTCGATGCCGGGCTCGTGATCGACACGAGCAAGGCTGACGGCGATCACCCGCTGCCGGCCGTCACGCTCTCAGCCCGGATCCAAGACGGCCCCGCACTTGAGAAGCAGCTGAAGAACCGGCTGGGCAACGAGGGCGCCCTGCCGCCGCAGGCGACGATGAAGTTCGACGCGGGCACGGAAGCGGGAGCGAATCTCCACCGCCTCACGATCGACATCTCGGAGCTTCCTCAGGCCCAGGTGGTAGGCGACGAGCTCGTCGCCACCCTCGCCGTGGCGAATGACCGGGCCTATCTACTCTTCGGCGGCGATGTCGCCACGCAACTCGCCGCCGCCGTCGCCGCCGGCAAGCAACCCGCGGCCTCGAGCAAGCCGCTGATGGGCGTCGATCTTTCGGTCGCAAGCCTGCTCGGCTACGCGGCCCGGATGAGCGAACGGTTCAACCCCGAGGATCCGGCGAGCGAGGCGCTCGAACGGGTGGCCGCGGAGATCGCCGACAAGCCGAGCACGCTGGTACAGCTGCTTGTGCGGCCGATCGAACGGGGCGGTTCCATCCGGCTCGCGGTCGATGCCGGCGCCCTCCAGGCGCTCTCGTCGGCCGTCACCGTCCAGAGCATCAACGCCCAGCAATTCGACGGTGCCCTGCCCCCTGGCGTGCCCGCCCTCGCCCCGTGACACCCCTTCCTCTTCTATGAGCACTCCACTACTCGACGTCTCCCGGCTGCTTCGGCGGGAGATCGCCGGTGTCTCCGTGGCCGACCTGGCCCGGCACCACGGCACGCCCCTCTACGTCTACGACGCCGAGATGATTCGCCGGCGATGCAGGGATCTCGCCGCCTGGGATACCGTGCGGTTCGCCCAGAAGGCCTGCTCCAACCTCGCCGTGCTCGACCTCGTCCGCCGCGAAGGGGTGCTCGTCGACGCGGTGAGCACCGGCGAGATCCACCGGGCCCTGGCGGCCGGCTACGAGCCCCATGCCGCTCCCGGATCCGCCTCGGCCGACGCCCTGCCGCCGGCCCACCCGATCGTCTACACCGCCGACATCTTCGACCGCGACTCGCTCGACGCCGTCGCCCGGCTCGGCATCCATGTCAACTGCGGCTCGGCCGACATGCTCGAGCAGTTGGCCGAGCGGATGCCAGGCGCCGCCGTCACGCTCCGCGTGAATCCCGGCTTCGGCCACGGCCACAGCCAGAAAACCAACACCGGCGGTGAGGGCTCGAAGCACGGCATCTGGCACGAGGAGATTCCCGAGGTGCTGCGGCGGGCCGAGTGGGCCGGCCTCTCCGTCTCCGGCCTCCATATGCACATCGGCAGCGGGGCAGACCTCGCCCACCTCGCCGAGGTGGCCGGCGCCCTGGAGCGGATCGCCCACGAGATCGGCCGGTCGCTCACCACCATCTCCGCCGGCGGCGGGCTGCCCGTGCCCTACAAGCCGGAGGAACAGCATGCCGACCTCGGCGGCTACTTCACGCTCTGGGACGCCGCCCGCAAGCGGCTGGAAGATCGCTTCGGCCACCGGCTCAGGCTCGAGATCGAGCCGGGCCGCTACCTCACGGCCGAAGCCGGCTATGTGGTGACCGAAGTGCGGGCGGTGAAGCGGCAGGGCTCCCGGAAATACATCCTGGTCGACGCCGGCTTCAACGCGCTCGCCCGTCCGGTGCTCTACGGCTCCTACCATCCGATGAGCCTCTGCCCGGCCGCCGGCGGCGAGCCCGCAGAGATCGAGGAGGTGGCGGTGGGCGGCCCGCTCTGTGAGTCGGGCGACATCTTCACCCAGACCGACGGCGGCTATGTGGCCACCCGCCCGCTCCCGGCGGCGTCGGTGGGCGACCTGCTCGTGATCGAGATCGCCGGCGCCTACGGCTTCGTGATGGCGAGCAACTACAACTCCAAGCCGCTGCCCGCCGAGGTGCTGATCGATGGCGGCGAAGCCCGACTCGTTCGCGCCCGGCAGACCCCCGAAGACCTCGTCCGCGGCGAGACGGTGTAGCAGCCGAATTCTCTCAGCCGGCGGCGGCCTTGAGCTCGGCGAGGTGCTGGGCGGTGTTCACGAGCCGGTCCCAGTTCTTCTCGACATACTCGGGCGGGCCGCCGATCTGGGCCACCACCTGGGCCACCTCTTCGGTCGGCACCATTTCGATCGCATCCCAGGGGCAGACCTTCAGGTCGTAGGGATTCGACTTCTTGCCCGGGATGTGCACGCAGACCTCGCAACCCACGCACCGCTCGATGTCGATCTCGCACCAGCTCTGGAGGTTGTGAAACTGGTCGTATTGCTGCACCTTCACGATGCAATCGACCGGACAGACCTCGAGGCAGCTCTCACAGCCGGTGCAGTTGTCGGCGTTGATGACCGCGAGTTCCTTGGGGAGCTTCTTGCGGGGGCCTGCTTTTGCCATGGTGGGAGTGATCGGCGGGTAAGGGACAGGTTCTCCAGTCGCTTCATAGTAGCCGCCGCATCCGGCCCGGCCAAACACGGGCCGTGCCGCGGGGTTTAGGCGGCCCGCTGGAGGGTCTCGGCGGCCCCCGCATGAGCCCCGACGTCGAACGAATACCCGAATCGCTCGAGATCGGGTGCGAACGCCTCGGCCACCCGGGCGGCGAGGGCGGGCGAGTAGTGGTCGCGATAGTCGCCGCGGGCCGAAGCGTTGACCCGGGGAAGGGTTGCCTTGAGCCCCAGCCGGCCGCAGATGACGGCGAAGTCGGCTGCCAGCGACTCATAGCGGCCCACGAAGTCCATGAGGAGCCGTCCCTGGCGGTCACAGAGCATCGCCGTCTGGAGGAGCCGGCCGCGGCGGATCTCATACTCCACGTAGTCGGCGAACGAAGGGAGGCTGCGGACGAGCCGGCTGCGGCGGTGCTCAGGCTTGCTCCGGAGAAAGTGGTAGGACGAGACCAGCAGATCCCAGGGGTTTCGCACGAAGGCAAACTTGAACAGCCCCGCGAACACCTCGGCCGGCAGCCAGTTTTGGAGGGTGCGGGCCTCTACATGAGGCCGAAACTTCCGATACGCCACCGGGGCCAGGTGGTTGACGTGGATGCCCGCTGCTGCAAGCCAGCGATTGGCCCAGTAGTCATCCACCCGGTCGGCATATGGCTTGAGCGCGATGAACACGCTGCTGCCGGCCGTCTTCGGCACGTGAATGAAGGCAAAGCGTCGCGCGTGGGAAAGAAGCATGAGGCAGCAGCTCCGCCGAGGCTTCAGGAAGGTCGCAGGCGGCCGGCGGCGGGACCAGAGCGATTTTCGGCCGCGGCACTTGGGCATGGGCGGCCAAGGCGAGGGGACCAGCCCCACAGCTTGCAACGCCGACAGAACGCCCGTACAGTACCTGCGGCCCCTGGAGCTGCCCGATGCCACGCCGCCTGCCTGCCGCCTCCGACGAAACCTTCCTGGCCCATGTCCGCCTCGCCTGCGTACCTGGCGTGGGCGGGAGACTGCGACAGCTCTTGCTCGAGCGATTCGGATCGCCGCAAGGCGTGTTTGCCGCCAGCCCGGCGGAAATCGGCACGATCGGCCGCATCGGTCGCAGCATCGCCACGGCGATTCCCGAACTGGCCCGGTCGTCGGTCGCCGAACAGGTGGTCGCACTCTGCCAGGCCGAGGACGTGCAGATTCTGATCGAAGGCGATGAAGGCTATCCGGGGCTGCTTGGCCGGATCGATGACCCACCGGGCGTGCTCTTCGTCCGCGGCCAGTTCGAGCCCCGCGATGCCCTGGCTGTCTCGATCGTAGGGGCCCGGCATGCCACCGCCTACGGTCGGCGGGTGGCCGGCCAACTGGCCGGCGGACTGGCCCGGGCCGGCTACACGGTCGTCAGCGGCCTCGCCCGCGGCATCGACGCCGCAGCCCATCGGGGAGCCCTCGACGCCGGCGGCCGCACGATCGCCGTCCTGGGCTCCGGCGTGCTCGAGGTCTACCCGCCGGAGCATGCCGGCCTCGCTGACGAGGTGATCCGCCAGGGCGCGGTCGTGAGCGAGGCGCCGCCCCGGGCGGCGCCGCAGCGGGGTGCCTTTCCGGCCCGCAATCGGATCGTGTCGGGCCTCGGCCTCGGCACCGTCGTGGTGGAGGCGGCCGACCGCTCGGGGGCCCTGATCACCGCCCGGCTCGCCGGGGAGCAGGGCCGCGAAGTGTTCGCCGTACCGGGCCCGATCGACAGCCGAATGTCGCGGGGCTGCCATGCCCTCCTCCGCGACGGGGCCACACTCGTCGAAAGCGTCGACGATATTCTCGAGGAACTCGGCCCCCTCTTCGAGACGGCCGTCGCCGCCGATGGCCGAGAGGTGCGGGCGCCGGCTGAACTGCGGCTCGACGACGTGGAGCGGACTGTGCTGGCGGCCTGTGACGCGATCCTTGCGGATCCCTCCAACACCAGCCGAACCGCGGGCATCGACGACATCGTCGTGGAGTCGGGGCTTGCCGCGTCGCAGGTGCTCGCGGCGATTGGCGTCTTGGAGATGCGTCGCATTCTCCGCCGACTTCCAGGCAACCGCGTCAGCCGGTCCTGAGTGGAGGCGAGCCGGGACCCCTTCTCCGCGATGGGCTTCTTCCGTAGAATCCGGCTATGGATACAGCGCTTTTCACCCGTGCCGAAAACCTCCGGGCCCGACTGCTCCAGCTGCGGGACTCTCTTTGACTGGGCTGGACGCAAGCAATCCGCCACCCGGCTCGAAGCGTCGATGAGCGAGGCCGACTTCTGGAGCAATTCCGAGAAGGCCCAGTCCACCGTCGCCGAACTCAAGGGAGTGAATTCCGTCCTCAAGCCGCTCGAAGAGGCGTTGGCCGTGGGGCAGGATCTCGAGGCGCTCGAGGAACTCGCCAGGGAAGACGAATCGCTCGAGGCCGATCTCGCCGTTGAGACCGACCGGCTGGAGAAACTGCTCGACGCCCTGGAGCTCACCTCGCTGCTCTCCGGCGCCCACGACTCCTGCGACGCGCTCGTGTCAATCAATGCCCGTGACGGCGGCACCGATGCCAACGACTGGGCCGAGATGCTCCTGCGGATGTATTCCGCCTGGGCCTCAAAGCACGACTTCACGATCGAACTGCTCGATCGGCAGGATGACGACGTGGCCGGGATTCAGAGCGCCACGGTGGCGATCCGCGGTCCCTGGGCCTACGGCTATCTCAAGGGCGAGACCGGCATCCACCGGCTCGTTCGCATCAGCCCCTTCAACTCGGAAGGCAAGCGGCAGACGAGCTTCGCTGCGGTCGATGTCTCACCGGAAATCTCCGACGACGACACCGAGGTCGAACTCAAGGACGAAGACATCCGCGAAGACGTGTTTCGGGCCAGCGGTGCCGGCGGCCAGCACGTCAACAAAACCTCGAGCGCCATCCGGCTCACCCACTTCCCGACCGGGATCGTGGTGCAGTGCCAAAACGAACGGAGCCAGCACAAGAATCGGGCTACGGCCATCAAGATGCTGCGGGCAAGGATCGCCCGGCTCCACGAGGAGCAGCGGGAAGCCGAGCAGCTCGCCCGCTACAAGGAGCGGCCCAAGACCGGCTTCGGCTCCCAGATTCGCAACTACTTCCTCCACCCCGACCAGCGGGTGAAGGACCAGCGGACCGGCCACTACATGGGCAGCTTCCAGAGCGTTCTCGACGGGAATCTCGACGGTTTCTTCAACGCTTATCTTCGCTGGAAGGCGGCCGGCTCTGCCCCTGCCGCCGACGACGAGGGCTGAGTTTCCGGTGTTCGCTGGACCGTTCCGGCCCCCCGGGCTAGATTTGCGGTTTCAACGAGCGAGCCGAACCACCCCCCGGAGAACCCATGGCGGAGAAGGAACAGGCGCTGGAAGTCGAGGGTGTCGTCACCCAGGCCCTGGCCAACACGCGGTTTCGCGTGCAGATTGAAGGCGGTCATATTGTCAATGCACACGTCGCCGGCCGGATGCGAAAAAACTTCATCCGCATCGTCCCTGGCGACAAGGTGAAGGTCGAGCTTTCCCCCTACGACCTCACCAAGGGCCGGATCACCTTCCGCGAGCGGTGAAGTCAACACCGCCGCCGGTCGCTCCGACACAGGCCCGGGGCCGTGAGATTGCACAGGCCAGTGGCCGCAGGCTTGCAGCCTGCGGAATCCGTTCGCCACCCCGGATGGCAACCCTCAGCTCGTGTCCAGGCCGCATTCGGGCAGGTCACCAGCCTGCCTCTACGCGGTCGTGCGGCGGCGGCGTCAGCTTGGCGGCGGAGCATCCTCGGCAGCCGGCAGGTCGACGGCCGGCACATCCGCGGCCGGTTCGTTGCACGTGGCCTCCACGGCCGGCACCGCAGGCTCTCCCGCCGCCACGGGCGATTGCTCGGCCGGCTGAAGCAACTCGGGCTTGCCATCGACCTCGGCCGGCTGCTCCGGTGGCTTCCGCCGCTT
>JBJOHE010000316.1:0-2659 GCA_046047895.1 Planctomycetota bacterium
CGGCCCGGTTTCGCGACGAAGATCTTGCCGCCGCCTGGGTGCGTGAGAGCGAGGCCTTTATCGCGGCCAGCCACGCGGCGGGTCGGCCCTTCTTTCTGTTCTTCGCCGCCCATGAGTGCCATGTGCCGCGGGTGGTCGGCGAGCGGTTTGCGGGCAAGTCGGCCCTCGGCCCCCGCGGCGACGCGATCCTGGAACTCGACTGGTGTGTCGGCGAACTCATGAAGACGCTGGCCGCCGAGGGGCTCACTGAGAAGACGCTCGTGGTCTTCTGCAGCGACAACGGGCCGGTGCTCGACGACGGCTACCGTGACGACGCGGTCGAAAAAAACGGCAGCCATCGGGCTGCGGGCCCGTTTTCTGGCGGCAAGTATTCCGTGTACGAGGGAGGCACCCGCACCCCCTTCATCACCTTCTGGCCAGGCCGGATCGCTCCGGGCGAGTCCGACGAGATCGTCTGCACGATCGACCTGCCGGCGAGCCTGGCGGCGCTCGTGGGCCAGCCGCTGCCCGAGTCGGCCTGCCTCGACAGCTTCGACCTCCATCAGGCCCTGCTGGGTGAGCCTGGAGCCAAGGGCCGCGACCATCTCATCCAGCAAGACAATGGCGCCTCGGGCACCTTCGGCCTCCGCGCCGGCCGCTGGAAGCTCGTGCGGCACGATAAGGGCTTCGCCCGGAATCTCGTTGTCGAACAACCGCTGGCGAACACGAAAGTGCCCCGCTACCAGCTCTTCGACCTCGTCGCAGACCGCGGCGAGCAACAGGATCTTTCGGCCGGAAACCCCGGCCGGGTCGCCGCCATGATCGCGAAACTCGAACAAGCGATCGCTGGCGGCCGTACACGTCCCTGAGAGCCGGCTCCAGGTTGGAGGCGTGTCGGGGCAGGCTGTAGGCTCGATGAATCGTGGATGCTTTTGCCCCCCCTCGGAGACCTGCCTGATGCCCGCCGACAAGCCGATTCTGTTTCTGCTCCGCGCTGGATTCCCCGACGCCAAGCACGGCCCCGAGGGGGCCTACTGCCCTGAGTGTGCCACGGTGGCCGGCATCCTCTTCTACTATCCGGAGGTTGCCGCTCAGTTCGATATCCGCCAGGTCGATGTGCCGCGGCCGCGGCCGGAGGTCGTGGCGCTCGTCGGCGAAGAGCATCAGTCCTGCCCAGTGCTCGTGCTTCCGGAAGGCGATTGCCCCGAGGGCTTGCCCCGGGCGGATGGCCGGGCGTTTGTCTCCGGCCCGGAGGCGATCGTGGACTTTCTGGCCAAGCGATATGGCACCGCGAGACCGTCGTGATGAGATGGCGGCGTCGAGCACAACCGCGTGATGGCGGTGGGCGGTCTGACCGCCGCCGGCCGCTGGCGATTGAATCCCTCGAGACGCGGCGGCTCTTGGCGGTGGCGCCGGCGGCGGGTGATGATCTCGTGGCCGTCAGCGCCGGCGAGGCGGTGGTGCTCGACTCGCTGCTCTTGAACGACACCGACGCCGACGGCCACTCCCTAAGGATCACGGCGGTGACGCAGCCGGCCCACGGCAGCCTCGCCGCCCTGGGCGGTGGCCAGTATCGCTACACCCCCGCCGCCGGTTACGCCGGCCTGGATTCATTTACCTACACGGTGGCCGACGGCATCGACGGCAGCGATGTGGGTCTGGTCAGGCTTTCGGTGAATCAGCCGATCGACCTCGCCGCCGCTCGGACGGAGATCCTGGCCGGAGTCACGACGATCCACAGCGGCGTGCAGCCGGGGCGGATGGTGGCTTACGGGCCAGAGGCCTTCGCGGTGGCCGGCTATCCCGGGGACGCGGGCGAGGGCCCGATGATCGCCGCCGCGGGCTGGGGCCGCGGAAAGGTGATCGCCGTGCCCGATCATCAGATGCTGAACATGGCGACCTACGGCGACACCGGGACCACCGGCCAGTTCTACCGCAACGGCCTCGCCTGGCTGACGGGCAGCACGGCTACGACGATCCGGATCGTCACGCCCTTGCAGGGAACTGCCGACTGGCTGCGGGCTCAGGGCTATTCACGGGTGACCGTCAGTTCCAACTACACGACGGCTCTGGCGAATGCCGACGTGCTTGTGGGCTGGCTCGGCAGCAATCCTTCGCAGGCCAGCCTCGATGCGATCGCCGGGTTTGTCCGCGGCGGCGGCGGCCTGTTTCTGGCGGAATATGGCGCGGGCTATTCCTGGTGGTGGGGCAAGGCCGAGGCCGACGTGCCCGGCAGCCGGCTGCTGCGGGAGGCGGGCATCGGCTTTCCCTACGGCAACCGCTGGGACACCGGCCTGATCGACGCGACGGCCGTGGCCGCAGGCCAGGTGGGGGCGACCACCGTGCTCGACGTGCTCGCTGATTCGAGCGGCTTCTCCCAGGCCGCGATCGACGAGGCGGCGGCCGTGATGAACGGGATGTTCGCCGTGCTGCCGGCGGGCGACACGCTGGCGGCCGAGTTGCAGCAGGCCTACGACACCCGGATCGCCGGCATCAATCCCACGCCCGCCACGCCCCTGACCGACAGCTTTGACAAGGCCCTGATCACCCAGGAGATGAACCTGATCAAGGATCTCCCGGCCATCGAGGTGACTGCTCATCGCACGGCCGAGGCGGTGTATGGGGCGATCGATCCGGCGGCGCCGCGGCTGGTGGGCCACACGGTCACGATCGACACCTC
>JBJOHE010000317.1:0-3266 GCA_046047895.1 Planctomycetota bacterium
CGGCGGCGCCAATGCTCAGCACCGGCTTACCCGCGGCGTCGAGCACGATCGTGGGGCTCATGCTCGAGAGCGGCCGCTTGCCCGGGGCCACAGCATTGGCCTCCCCGCCCACGAGTCCGAAGGCGTTGGGGGTGTTCGGGGCGGCGGTGAAATCGTCCATCTCGTTATTGAGGATCACCCCGGTGCCGGGCACGATCAGCTTCGAGCCGAATGACGTGTTGACCGTAGCCGTCGCACTCACCCAGTTGCCCTCGGCGTCGGCGGTGGCGAAGTGGGTGGTGTGCTTATCGAAGTGATCGCTCTGCCAGTCGGGTGGATCGCCATGCCGCGGCACGAGCGTTGCTCGGGCAGGATCGATCCGCGTCGCAAGCTCGGCTGCGTAGTCCGGCGATACCAGGCCCGCCGGCACCGGCGTGAAGGCCGGATCACCGAGCCAGTGGGCCCGATCCGCGAAGGCGAGCTTCATCGTTTCGACCACATGGTGCACGAAGTCTGCCATCCCCGGCCGCAACGAGGCGGGCGGGAGCCGCTCCAGGATGTTGAGCATCTGCGCCACATGCACGCCGCCCGAACTCGGCGGCGGCACGCCCACGATCGTCCACTCCCGATACCGGCTGACGAGCGGCTCTCGTTCGATCACCTGATAGCTGCGAAAGTCGGCCTCGGTCAAAAGCCCGCCATGCTCCGCCATGAAGGCCGCGGTCTGCTCGGCGAAGGGGCCGTCATAGAACCAGCCGGGCCCGCCCGCCGCGATCGCCCGGTAGCTGGCGGCGAGATCCCGCTGCACGAGCACGTGGCCTTCGGGCCAAGGCGCCCCATCCGCCGCGAGCAGGATCTCGCGGCTCGCCGGAAACCTCGCCAGAGTGGCGGCCGACTTCTCGAGCTTGCGGGCATACACGCGGTCAATCGGAAAGCCGTCTCGCGCATGCCGAATGCCCGCTTCGAGCGCGGCAGCCAGTGGCAGCCGGCCGAATCGTTCGACGGCCATGGAATAGGCCGCCAGCGCCCCCGGCACGCCGACGGCCAGGGGCCCGGTCTGGCTCAGGGCAGCCACCGGCCTGCCGTCGCGGAGGAACATGTCGGCCGTGGCCGCCGCCGGCGCGGTCTCGCGGCCGTCGAGGCAGAAGAGCCGGCCGTCGGCCAGCCGGATCAGCATGAAGCAGCCGCCGCCGATGCCGGAGTTATGTCCGTCGACCACCCCGAGCGTGAGCCCGGCCGCCACCGCCGCGTCGATCGCGTTGCCACCCTGGGCAAAGGCCGCCAACGCCGCCTGCGTGGCCAGCGGCTGCACGGTGGCTGCCACGCCCTCGACCGCAACATCGGCGGGAGCCGCCGCGGCAGGCATGAGCCAGCCGACGATGGCCACGAACAGAACCCGGGTCGCGAACAAGCATCGTGCGTCAGTCATGCCGTCGAGCATACCTCGGCCTACCGGCAGCCGGCGGCCTGATCGAGCCACTGCCAAACACGATCGAGGAGGGAGCGTCGCGGCTGAAATCAGCCCAGGCCGCGGAAGTTGGGTCGCAGCCGGTAGCGGCCCGATTCATGTCGGCGGAGCAGGCCCACGAGGTCACCGGCCTCGTCGAGGGCGGCGTAGGCGTCGGCCGGAGAAGGGTAGGGGGCTCCGGATGGGGCGACATCGGGCTCGGGTCTGACACCCAGAAGCGCCCCGCGAACCGCGGCCTCGAGCTCAACAGCAGTGAGCGGCTTCCGGGGCAGGTGCGGCACGGCGGCCAGGCTTGGCAGCATCATTCCGGGAAGGCTCTCGGCCGAAACCGCGTCGAGCGCCGCAGCAGCCTCCCGCCGAAACGGCCCCACCGCCGTCCGCACAAGCGACTCCATCACCGCGCGGGTGCCCAGCGCGGTGGCGAGGTCGCGACCGATGGCTCGAATGAACGTGCCCGTCGAACACTCGATCGCCAGTTCCAGCCGCGGCCACGCGTAGGCCAGGATCTCGAGCCGGTCGATCCGCACCCGCTTCTCGGGCAGCGCGAAGTCTCGCCCCTTGCGAGCCAAGCGATAAGCCCGCTTGCCGTCGACATGCACGGCCGAATATTCGCAGGGACGCTGCAGGATCTCACCCCGAAACGCTGGCAGCGCAGTGGCGATCGCATCCGCGGTCGGTCGGGGCGGATCGTCATCCTCCACGACCGGCGTCTCCAGATCGTCGGACGGGCTCGAGCAGCCGAAGCGAAACACAGCCTCGTAGCACTTGGGCAACTGGTGGAGCGAGTCGACGAGCTTGGTCGCATGGCCAAGGCAGACGACCACCACGCCCGCGGCCAGCGGGTCGAGGGTGCCGGCATGGCCAACGGCCGACATGCCCGCCGCGCGGGCCACGGCGTCGACCACCCGCCGCGAGGTCACCCCCGCCGGCTTCTCAATCGGGATCACACCCGTGAATGGGAAACGCATAGAGTTCCGCAACCTCGGCGGGGGATTTGCCGGCCAGCCCGATCCGCCGCCGCAGGTCGTCCGGAGTGAGGTCGGTCGCGCCCCCGACAAGCCGGTCGAACTTGAGGTCGACGAGGGTGGCCGTCTCGGTCACTGACGACTTCGCATGGCCGAGCGGATGCCGCACGAGCCCGCCGTCAAGCGTGCCAAGTGACTCGTGCTCGATCACCACGCTCGTGGGAATGCCGTCAGGATAGAGAGCGTCGTACTCGCTGCCGCCATGCTCGATCACGATCCGCTCGATCAGGCCCGCCGCTGCCGGATCGCGGATCGCCTCGTCGGCATAGTCTTCCGGGAGCAGCATCAGTTCGGGCCAGCCGGGCGGCTGGCCGCCCGCGTGGGTCGCAGCCTTGAGGAGCGTGCGGGCCAGAATAAAAGGAAGGGAATGATCAGCCGACTGCCGCGTGGTCGGGGTCCGCTTCGCCGGGTCGGCGATGATCGAATAGGCCGGCTCATAGATCTTCACTCGAATCCTGCGGATGCCGTCGAGCGCGGCGGGAAGGCCCGGCTGCCGAGCGAAGAGATCGACGAGCGACTGGAGCGCTCCCGCGGATTGGTGCTCGTAAAGCCCGAGCTTGAAGTGCATCGCATGGATCGCGAAGGCGTCGCCCGCGAGCCCAAGTTCGAGATCGAAGGGGCTGCGACCGGCGGGGCAGGGCTCGTTGAGCCGGTAGATCGCCAGCGGATTGCGGAACACGTCTCGCGGGCCGACGAACCCGGCCAGCGCCCGTCGGCCACACATCACGGCCGCCTCGGCAGCCAACGCCGCCGATGCCCCCTTGCTGTCGGAGAGCTGGTGGCCGGCTCGGATC
>JBJOHE010000318.1:0-4120 GCA_046047895.1 Planctomycetota bacterium
GCGCCGGCGCCGGGCGGGCTCGCCCTGCCGGCCGCTCAGCCGACGGCCGCGCAGCTCTACGGCCCTCGTGGCGTCTGGCTCGACGAGCGGCGACTGATCGTCTGCGACTCGGGGAATCATCGGCTGCTGATCTGGCCCGAACTGCCAGCCGCCGATCATGCGCCGGCGACGGTCGTGCTCGGCCAGGCATCCTTCGAGGCCGAAGGGCCGGCCGCCCACGGCCGGGGGCCGGAAAACGGGCTGCATCTGCCGACGGCTGCGATCGTCGTTGCGACGCCTGCGGGCGAGCGGCTACTCGTGGCAGATGCCTGGCACCACCGGATCCTGGTCTGGAACGGCGTGCCCGCGGCGAGCGACACTCCGCCCGACTGGTGCCTCGGCCAGCCGTCGCTCGCCACCACAGCCGTGAACCGCGGCGGGGGCCCGGCGGCGAATTCGCTCTACTGGCCCTACGGCCTGGCCTGGATCGCCGGCCGGCTGTTCGTCGCCGACACGGGCAACCGGCGGGTGCTCGTCTGGAACGGGCTCCCCGATGGCGATCGCCCGGCTGATCTCGTGCTCGGCCAACCCGACTTCACGAGCAACGCCGAAAACCGCGGTGCCCCCCCCGGCCCCGGCTCCTTCCGCTGGCCGCATGCACTCGCCGCAGTCGGTGACGCGATCTTCGTGGCCGACGCTGGCAACCATCGCGTGCTCGGCTGGCAAGGCACCCTCGACCACGATCGGCCTGCCGACCTCGTGCTCGGCCAGCCCGACTTCACCGCGGCGGCCGAGCTTCCGCATCGTCCTCAGGGGCCGCACAGACTGCGGTTCCCCTACGGCCTCGCCGCCACCCCCGACCTACTCGCCGTGGCCGACACGGCCAACAATCGCGTGCTTTGCTGGGAGGCGGCAGGGCTCGCGGCAGCCGTCGGTCAGCCCGGGAGGCCGGCCGGCATGGTGCTCGGCCAGGCCGACTTCGATGCCAGCGGCGAAAACCGCTGGCAGGCGGTTACGCCCGACTCGCTCTGCTGGCCCTACGGTATCCATCTCCATCAGGCCGGAGACCGCACCCTTCTGGCGGTGGCCGATAGCGGTAATAATCGGGTGATGATCTGGCACCGCGGTCCGGAGGATTGAACGATGTGCCTCGCCGTTCCGGGATTGGTCGAGTCGATCCGCGACGACAACGGCACGCGGATGGGGAAGGTGAACTTCGGCGGCGTCGTCAAAGATGTCTGCCTCGCCTACCTGCCCGAGATCGCGGTCGGTGACTACACGATTGTCCACGTCGGCTTCGCGATCTCGAAGATCGACGAAGCCTCGGCCCGCGAGACCCTTCGCACCTTCGCCGAGCTCGGCCTGCTCGAGGAGGGGCTGGCGGAACTGCGGGAGAGCGACGGGCCGGCCGCATGAAACACCTCGCCGAATACCGCGATGCCGACACCGCCCGCCGGTTGGCTGCCGAGATCGGCCGGATCGCAACCCGGCCCTGGGCGATCATGGAGGTTTGCGGTGGCCAGACCCACTCGATCATCCGCAACGGCATCGACCAGCTGCTTCCGCCGCAGGTGGAACTGATCCACGGCCCCGGCTGCCCAGTCTGCGTCACGCCGCTGGAGACGATCGACCGGGCGCTCGCCATCGCCCGCCGGCCGAACACGATCCTCTGCTCCTTCGGCGACATGCTCCGCGTGCCCGGTTCCCGGGAGGATCTGTTCGCGGTCAAGGCGGCCGGCGGCGACGTTCGCGTCGTCTATTCTCCGCTCGATGCCTTGAAGCTCGCCCGGGCCCATCCCGACAAGGAGGTGGTGTTCCTGGCGATCGGCTTCGAGACCACCGCCCCGGCCAATGCGATGGCGGCGAAACTGGCCGCCGAGCAAAAGGTCGAGAACTTCTCGCTCCTGGTCTCCCACGTGCTCGTGCCGCCGGCGATCCGGGCGATCATGCTTTCGCCGGGCAATCGCGTCAACGCGTTCCTCGCCGCCGGCCACGTCTGCAGCGTGATGGGCACCTGGCAGTATCCGCCGCTGGCAGAGGAATTCGGGGTGCCGATCGTCGTGACGGGCTTCGAGCCGCTCGATCTCCTGGAGGGCATCCGCCGCACGGTCGTGCAGCTTGAGGCGGGCCGGCATGAACTGGAGAACGCCTACCCGCGGGTGGTGACCGAACGGGGCAACGAGGCCGCCCAGCAGGTGATCGCGGAGGTGTTCGCCCCCGTTGACCGCGCCTGGCGGGGGATCGGCGTGATCCCAGCAAGCGGCTGGCGATTGGCCAATGCCTACGGGGCCTACGACGCGGAGCGGAAGTTCGATCTGGGGGGCATCACGGCCGAAGAATCACCGCTCTGCAAGAGCGGCGAGGTGCTGAAGGGGGCCCTCAAGCCCAACCAGTGCCCGGCCTTCGGCAAGGAGTGCACACCGCGGACGCCGCTGGGGGCCACGATGGTGTCGAGCGAGGGAGCCTGCGCGGCCTACTACAATTTTCGTCATGCCTGATTTTTCCAACTTCGCCTGCCCGGCGCCGCTGCGCGACTATCCCCACGTGATCCTCGGCCATGGCGGCGGAGGAGCGCTCTCGCGAGATCTGATCGACGGCATCTTTCTGCCGGCGTTTTCCAACCCACTGCTCGATCGGCTCGGCGACTCGACGGTGCTCGACCTCCCGGCCGACCTGACGAGCGGCGAACGCCTCGCCCTCTCCACCGATTCCTACGTCGTGCGGCCCCTGTTTTTTCCCGGCGGCTCGATCGGTGAGCTGGCCGTCAACGGCACGGTGAACGATCTCGCCATGAGCGGGGCGAAGCCGCTGGTGCTCACAGCCGGCTTCATCCTGGAGGAGGGCCTGGCGATCGCCGAACTCGCCGCGGTCGTGGAGCGGATGGCCGCGGCGGCGCGGGCGGCGGGCGTGCGGATCGTGGCCGGCGACACGAAAGTGGTGGAGCGGGGGCATGGCGACGGCGTCTATATCAATACGTCGGGCATCGGCGTCGTGCCGGCGGGCGTGGCGGTCGGTCGCTTTCCGCCGCAGCCGGGAGATGTCGTGCTGTGCAGTGGCACGATCGGCGATCACGGCATGGCGATCATGAGCGTCCGCGAGGGGCTCGAGTTTGACGCGGCGATCGAGAGCGACTCGGCACCGCTCCACGAGCTCGTGGCGGCGCTGCTTGCCTTCTGCCCTGAGATCCGCATGCTTCGCGACCCGACCCGCGGCGGCGTGGCGACGAGTCTCAATGAGATGGCCGCGATGGCCGGCGTCGGCATCGAGATCGACGAAGCGGTGATCCCGATCAATCCTCCGGTGGCGGCGGCCTGCGAGATCCTCGGGCTCGATCCGTTGCAGGTGGCGAACGAGGGCAAGCTACTGGCGATCGTGCCGGCCGCCGCGGCCGACGGGGTGCTCGCCGCGATGCGTGGGCACCCGCGGGGACGCGATGCCGTGATCCTCGGCCGCGTGGTCGCCGAGCATCCGCGGCTCGTCGTCATGAAGACCGCCATCGGCGGCACCCGCGTGATCCCGCTGCCGATCGGTGAGCAACTTCCCCGCATTTGCTAGCCTTTGACGGACGCTCATCAAAACTGTACAGTCACGTACAGTTTTCGGCAGCTTGGGGAGACGTGACTGATGAAACGCGTGTCGTTCACCGACTTTCGGATGCAAGCCTCGGCGTTGTTTGACGCGGTTGAGCGGGGTGAGCACGTTGTGGTGCTCCGGCACGGCAAGCCGGTTGCCGAGATTCGCCCTGTCGTGGCGGATGCGACGGATTCGCCCTCGTGGCGGCGAGCCGGGCCCCGACTTGTCACCAAGGGGGCCGGTCTGTCGTCTGCCATCCTCGGGGAACGCGGTCGTGAAGATGTTTTTTGATTCCTCGGCCTTCGCCAAGCGATATATCGATGAAGCGGGGAGTGACATCGTCGAGCAATGTTGTCTCGAAGCGACCGACCTCGCTCTCTGCATCATTTGCGTGCCGGAAATTCTCTCGGCGCTCAATCGGCGAGTGCGGGAGCGGGCCATCAGCAAGACCGACTATGGACGGCTCAAGCGACACCTTCTCGAGGACGTACGGGACGCCACGATCATCAACCTCACCCCCGATGTCATGGCGCAGGCCGTGAAGGCGTTGGAGCGATCTCCACTGCGG
>JBJOHE010000319.1:0-5248 GCA_046047895.1 Planctomycetota bacterium
TCTCGCTCACGCTGACGTCGATCCCGGTGGGCATTGCCTACGCGGTCTGGTCGGGCGTGGGCGTGACCCTGATCGCGGCGATCGGCTGGTTGTTTCTGGGGCAGAAGCTCGACGCCGCGGCAGTGACCGGGATGGGGCTGATCGTGGCGGGAGTCGTGGTGCTCAATTTGTTCTCGAAAGCCTCAGCCCATTGACGATCGGGCTCGGGACGCGGAGTGACCCGCGGGCCCGTGCCCGGGAGATAAAGCCGACATGGTCAGCAGGGGCTTCGACGATCAGCATGCGGCGGAAGTGCCATTGGCCGGGCTATCCTTCTTAGATACCCCCCTGATGATTCGCGGAAAACAAGGTGGGCTGGAGGCATTGCCTTTGCCGGCCAAGCCCGGCCCAGGGGTTGGGCTGAGCGTCGGGGCCCATCATGGCAGGGTTTGGTTTAGGGGCTTGGCCACGAGGGCAAACCCGGAAGGGCGGCACCTTTTTGGTCGGGACATTCGTGCCGCAGACGGCGATCCCCGGACGATCGCTCATCACCGCCGCCCGCAATTCCGTCGGGCTGCCACCGTCGGCGTCAGCCGTCGGGATCATCAAGCAGTTGCTGGAGCCGCTCCCGCAGAGGCGCGGGAAATCGGTCGAGCCAGGTGGCGTCGATCATCTCGAGCGAGATCATGTCTCGTATGTGTACCCGGTCCTTGTCGCGGAAGGCGTTGAGCTTCATCCGGACGAGCGTCTCCAGGGCCACGGTCTGCAGGTCGTCGGTGCGAACGGCAGGGAGGATGTCGGGGTTGGGCTCACCGCCCCGTTCGACGGTTCCGACGAGCAGCACATGCACCGCATCGCGGGCGGATGCGTCGGGATGCTCGACGAACATGTCGAGGCCGGAGGTGTTGCGGTGATAAAAGCCGGCCGCCGTCATCGCCGCGATCATGGCGGGCAGGTCGGCCGGTCGCACGAGGATGTCGACATCCCGGGTCGTCCGCAGAGCGGCCTCATCGACCTGGGCCACCCAGGCCCGGACGGCGTGGCCGCCGATCACCGCGTAGGGCACCCCAGCCGCCTCGAGAATGCCGACCGTCTTCCGCAGCCGCTCGTTGACTTTTTCCACAGCACGCTCCATGCGGGTCCAGAGTTCCTCGCCGGTGATCGAAAACTCGACCATTGCTGCCCCTCGCCCGACCACAGATCTCGCGTTTCGCCTCGTCGCTCCGAGTATACCGAGCACCGCCTCGGTCACTTCGAGGCTCTCGGCGGGGAACTGCTCGCGACCTCGCCGGCCCGGCAGGCTGCCGCTGGAGGAGCCAGAGCGATCTGCGACAGGGCCGGCGGCTGGGCAAACACGACCGGCTGATGACCTGGACAAGACCAGAGCGGCTTGACTGGATGGATCCGACAGAGTACGCAGCGCAAGCACCGCTATCCGCTCATGAACCAACCCAGAGCCGATCTCCGGCGAGGCATCGCAACATCAAAGGACTGAATGAGTTACGTTCTCGATAGTGCCATTCGTGGCCGGCACTTTTTATGACGGGACGCGTTTCTTCCGCCCTGGGGATATGATTTCCCATCATGGTTGTTTTGGATCAACTCGGCGCGACGCTGCTGCACGAACTCGCCGCCGCCTGCCCAGGGCAGCGACTGGTGGGGGCATGGCTCTACGGCAGCCACGCGCGGGGTGAGGCCCGGCCTGGCAGTGACATCGACCTCGCCGTGCTCGCCGACGAACCGCTCGACCCCGTGGCACTGTTCGACTCAAGCGGACGGCTGGCAGCTCGCCTGGGCGCTGTCGTCGATCTAGTCGATCTGAGAAGAGCCGGCGGTCTGCTGCGCGTGGAGGCGACGCACCATGGCCGGCCGCTGCTGCCGCCCACGCACGAAGCCGACCTGTTCACCGCCCATGCATTGGCCGACCACGCGGCCTTCAGCCCCAGGCGCCGGGCGGCAACGCGAGCCTTCGAGGAGAAGCTCCGTGGGGGATGACGTCGTGGTTCAGAAGCTCGCAAGCATCGAACGATGCCTGGCGTCGGTGACGCGATACGTGGCGGGAGATCTCGGCAGGCTGGCCGATCCGATGGTCCTCGACGCGGTCGTGCTCAATCTCCAGCGGGCCTGTGAGCTGGCGATCGACGCGGCATGCCGCGAGGTCTCGCGCCGCGGGCTGGGGGTGCCGGCCGACAGCGGAGATGCGTTCACGATCCTCGAGCGGGAGGCCGTCGTGTCACCGGCGGTGGCTGAGCGGATGAGGCGGATGGTCGGATTTCGGAATATCGCCGTGCACGAATACCGGAGGCTCGACCCGGCGGTCGTCCGCACCGTCGTCGAGCACCGACTTGATGACTTCCATGCCCTGGGCCGGGAACTGCTGGCGACCTAGCCGGCCCACCACTCCGGCGAGCATCTCCGCGACTCAACGCAGGCTGCCCGGATTTGGTGGCAGGCACGTGGCTGGCACCTCCCGAGCCGTTTTCCGCCTGGCAGAACACCTTTTTGCTCGGGCCGGTTATCGCAGCGACTTTACGAGCGTGTCGTAGTCGGCGTGGGATCCGATCCAAAACCACGTGATGGTGTCATCGTCGACCAAGCCAAGGGCTCGCCAACCGATGCCGACTCGAACCGACCACACGCCGGTCGCACCGATCTGCTCGAAAGCAAGGCTCGGATGCCTGGGATCATCGAGCCAGAGTCGATAGTTCTTGCGGGCTGTTTGCCTGACGGCGTCAGGGAGACGTTTCAGGCAGGCAAGAAAGTCATCCTCCAGCTTCGATTTCAAAGGTCTTCGATCTGCATATCACGGGTTTGGCCAGAGCGAATCTTCTCGCGAACCCTTTCGGCAAGTTGCTCGATCTCGGGCTGGGACGCGGCGAATGCCGCCTCCCAGCGGGGATCGTCAGCGATTTCCTCCAGAATGAGGGCTGCGATCGTGTCTTGCTCGGCCGGGCTGCACTTCCGCAGTTGGTCGATTGCTCGTTCAAGCAGCGTTGTCATGGGTCGCGTCCCCGCGAGAAGTTCGGCGATGGAACCACATACTCGGATTCTAGCGAGCGAGACCACGCCGCGGGAACCTGGGTGACCGGCCTGAATGCACGGAGCCGGCAGGCTATTGCTCGAAGGAGGATTTCGGCAGCGGGGCCGACCGGGCCGCCTCGCGGGTCTGTCGGAGCAGGTTCCGCAGTTCGCTCACGGTCTCGGGCCGCTCCGCCGCGAGGTTTCGCCGCTGGCCGGGGTCCGCCGCCAGATCGAACAGTTTGGCCGCTGCCGTGTCTTCCGGGGCGTAGCCGTGTTTCGTGTTCCAGGCCGCCGGGGGCGCCCGCTTCCGGGGATCGACCACGCCGCTGGCGGCATCGACCAGCAGCATGCTGCCGTGGCGGATCGCGTAGTGATCCGGGCTCGTGTTGTGGACGATCGTCGTCCGCGGGGGCTCGGCCTCCCGGCCGGTCAACCAGGGCAGGAGATCATGGGAATCGACGGCCATGTCGGCGGGGATGTCGTAGCCCACCGCGTCGGCGAGCGTGGCCATCAGGTCGACCTGCGACACGAGCGCGTCGGAGGCGCTGCCGGGGCTGGTCACGCCCGGCCACTTGAGCAGAAACGGCACATGGTGGCCTCCCTCGTAGAGATCCCGCTTGATGCCACGAAACGGCGCCGATGACCAATGGTCGAAGGCGGCGTCGCGGGCATAGGCGTAGATCTCCGCGCCGTTGTCGGCCGTGAACACCACGATCGTGGTGTCGTCGAGCCCGGCCCCTTTGAGGGCGGCCAGGACGCGGCCGCAGGCGTCGTCGGTCTGCACCACATAGTCGCCAAAGGCTCCGGCCTGCGAGCGGCCGTCGAACTCGTCATTGGGAATGATGGGCGCATGGGGCGAGGGGAGCGGGAAGTAGAGAAAGAAGGGCTGCGGGTTGCCCTGCCGCGAGTGAATGAAGGCTTCGGCCCGGTCGGTGAGCGTGGGCAGCACGCGGTAGAAATCCCAATCCCTCCGAGCGGGGCCGGGGCGGCATTCCCAGTGGCCTTCCTTCGGCCGGCCGGCCGGCTGCTCAAGCGTGGTATCGGGGGCGGCGACCACGCGGTCGCCCTCGATCCAGGCATAGGGCGGGAAGTTGATCACGTCGTCGCCGAAGTAGGTGTCGAAGCCGTGGGCGAGCGGGCCGTCGGGGATCGGCCGCGACCAGTCGAAGTCGCCGTGGGCATGGGACGCCGGGGGCGTGCCCGGCCGGCGGATGGCATTCCAATCCCAGCCGAGGTGCCACTTGCCGATGCAGGCGGCGGCGTAGCCCTTCTGTCGGAGCATCTCGGGGAGCGTGAGCTGCCCGGGCCGAAACACCGATCCACCGAGCGAATGGACGATGCCATGGAAGTCCCGCCAATGATGACGGCCGGTCAGCAGGGCATACCGCGAAGGCGTGCAGATGCCCGACGACGAGTGGGCGTCGGTGAACCGCATCCCCTCTGCGGCCAGGAGGTCGAGGTGGGGCGTGGGAATCTTCGAGGCTGGGTTGTTGGCCCCGAGGTCACCGAAGCCCATGTCGTCGGCGTAGAGGATCACGACGTTGGGCAAGGGCGGGGCTGCCGCGGCGGTCCCCGAGTCAATGAATGCGACGGCCGCGACGACAAGGCACGCGGTGAACATCCTGCCGGGAGCGTGATCGAAGCTGGGCATGTCGGCAGGGCCTTGGGGAGTGGGGTTCTCGGGATTTGAGCCTATCCGGGATTCCGGCCTCGCCGGCGGGATTCGCAAAATGGGTGAAAGCTTCTTCACACATGTTGGGAAAGCAGCGTTTCATAGCACGCAAAACCTTCACAATTGGCGTGAAAGCCAGGTGGCCGCCGCCCGGCGGCGACGGGGCAAAAACTTGATCTCGGCCGGGAAAAACTCGTTTCCTGGGCCGAAAACTTGTGGAGCGACAGCTTTGGTCCGGTTTTTGCACCGCGGGAACAGCGTCGGCGGAGCAGGTTCAGGGTGTTTTGAGCACCCACGTCCCACGAGGAGGGTTTGTGATGCGTTCCTATCGTTTCTGGCTCGCTGCGATCGCGGTTTTCGCCCTGAGCCACGCCGCCATGGCCCAGGTGCTCTACCAGGAAAACTTCGACGTCGATCCCTCGGCCTCGTGGCAATACAACGGCTCGGCCGCCGGCAGTTCGGCCGACTTCTTCTACGATTACAGCACGGTCGGAATCCCGCCGGCACCGGGCGGAAGTTCCACCCGCGGCCTGTGGGTGAACGCCAACGTCGGCACCAACGTTTTCTCTGGCGGCA
>JBJOHE010000320.1:0-4166 GCA_046047895.1 Planctomycetota bacterium
CGACAATGCCGTTGGCGCCCGGCCGTGTGGACTTCCGCCCGCGCCCCGGGCCGACCCAGTTGGCCGCTTTGTGTCGGGGGAGCACGTAGCGGACGCAGGCGATGCGGCCGTCTTCGCCGCGCATCACGGAGAGCCGTTCCAGCGCGAAGGGCGGCCGGGCACAGTATCGCAGCAGGTGCTCGAGGCTCTGAAAATAGCTCGGCACGTCGCGGTCAATGAGCGTGATCCGGACGCTGGCGTCCACAGAGAACCCACTGTTTTCTCGAGCGACCATGTCGGCGGCCGCATCGGCGTCGAGGAGCCGCTGCATGCGGAACCAACGCACGACACGCCGGCGGACCCTCTCGGTAAGCGCGGCCAAATCCGCCTGGGTGATCGCCCGAGCCGGCAGGAACGCCGGCGGCCGGTCACATGTTGGGACGAAGACGCCGTCGGTCGCGCACGCATGGAGATGCACGTGGTGATTGAGAGCCGATCCGAAACGGTGCAGAAAGGAGACGGCGCCGAGTCGCGGGCGAGCTACGCTCGGCCTAACGCCGTCACGGGTCGAGCCCGCCGCAGTACAAAGCAGTCGTTCGATCGCTTCGAGGACGATTCTCGTGAGGGCCGCGACTGCGTTGGGCCGGTCAGCGAGCAAGCATCGCAACCGCTTCGGGACGGAGATCACCCACTGCCGCACGGGCACCGGGGGAATGACGCGGTCGACGAGATGCGCAGCTGTCTGTGCCATCCGGCGGCCGTTGCAGGAGGGACAGACGCCGCGGCCCTTGCACGAGAAGGCCACGACAAAGCCCTGCCCGCACGAAGCACAGCGTGCCCTGCCGAATCCGAAGCAGAGGATGCCACAGGTGAGATACGAACGCAGCTCCCGTTCGACGTGCGCCGAAACGGGATGCTCAGCGACCGCCCGAGTCTCGAGCCAGCCTTCGAGGTGCTCTGCGACGACCTTGTAGAGCGGCGTCTTCTCCGGTCGGCGTCGCTCGTAGCGGCGGGAACTCGCAGTGCCGACGTGCGGGCGGACTTTGGACCGCGTCGGCGACGCTGCCAGTACGGCGACCATGGGCGCACCGGGGCATGGACGAGAGAAGTGTTCGTCCGTACACTAGTGCTGCGACAAGGCCGACGCGAGCGACTCTCACCAGAGCCCCCCTGCTCAACTGCTGCCTCAATCCAGGCGATGTCTCGGTCAAGAGGCCTGTGGCGCACGCACCTGCGGGCGCCACAGGCTCCAACTGCAGTCACGCCCCCCGCGGCTTGCGTTTTGCGCCCCGGGATTCCTCGCTCCACGTGTAGGGAGGACGCGTCGGCTTTCGGCCCTCGCGGGCCGCGGCGGCGGCCTCGTCGCGGTTCGCGAAATCGTAGGCCCGCAAGACCGTGCCGCGGCTGACCTTCATCTCCCGGGCCAGCCGGTCGAACCCCTCCCCGGCTTTCCTACGGCGATCCACCTCCGCTGCAATCTGCTTGTACCTCGGCACGAACGGCTGCCCCGGCTTACGCGGCCCACGACGACGTCCGTCGATCCGGCCCGGCGGCCGCTTTCCTGTGCGGTGCAGATAGAGGGCGTCCCGCACGACCTCCGCCCCGATGCCGAGCGCCCGCGAGATCAGGTCGATGCCCGACCCGGCCTCCGCCATCTCGATGATCTGCGGCAGCATCACCTCGTATTTCGGCGTCCGGCGCAGCGGAACCACGACGTCGCGGCGGCCGCGAGGCGCCTTTCCGAGCATTGTCCAACGGTCGGTATTCAGGAACTCCCAAAGGCCGACCGTTGGATCATTGGCCCCGGCGGCCTTGCCGCGGTCGAGCGCGGCAAGGGCCGGGATTCCGTCGATCGTGAACTTGGCGACCATCTCCGGCCGCTTCTGCCCCTCGACCTGCCGAGACTCGATCACCACGTCGCCCACGAGAGCCTGCAGCACCGGAGCTGCCCGGCCCACGTCCGACAGGAGAACCTCCCGGAGCTGGGTGAGGGCCACCACGACTTCCTGCTCCTTGACTGTCGTGACCGGCGGCCGGCGATTCCGCCGCTGTTCCTCCTTGAGCTCCGCCCGCTTGGCCTCCAGTTGCCGGTTTAGCTCCGCAACCTTGTCGAAGATGGTGTCGAGGCCGCCGGCATCCTGGACCTTTTCAAGCCGCTCTGTCAGCCGGCCGACCTGCCGCTGCCGGCTGGCGATCTCCTGCTCAAGCTTCTTTGCGGCATCCTGGGGCCGCCGGACGGTCTCTGCCAGCCGGTTATTCACCTCGGCTGTCAGGTCCGTGATGAAGCCTTCGTCGAGGATCTGGGCCGACACGGCCTTGAGGACGGCCTCGTCGATGATCCTCGCCGACTTGTTGCCCTTGTTGCGGCACCCATGCCCGCCGTGGATCGAGTTGAGGCAAACAAAGCTCTTGTACTTGCCGGTCGACCGGCTGAGAGACATGGGCTTGCCGCAGCCGCCGCAGACGGGACGCACGAGCACGGTCGGGTAGACATCCACCCGCCGCCCCGGGGCCTTTCCGTCACGCCGCAGGTCGGCGGCGTTCTTCCCGAATCGCATGCTGCCGAGGCTAAGCTTCGCCTTGACGGCGTCGGCCATCTCATCCGCGAGGATTCGCAGCTCGGGACACTCGCGAATCATCCACTGCGAGCGATCATTCTGGACCACGTCCACGTGGCCCGTGTCGCGGTCGCGGACCTGCTTGGTCTTGCGGAAGACCTCGATCCCGACGAGCCGCTCGCGGGCATAGAGCTTGCGGATGCGGTTGCTCGACCACGTGCGGGTGCCGCCGACGTTGTTGTCGTTGAACACCACCGCAACCGCTCCGGGGCTGCGGTTGTCGCGGACGATCATCTCCGCGCCCCGCTTGATCCACTCGGCCGCCTCCGGGTCGACCTCCACCCGCTTCTGGATGGTACCCTTGCGGGTGAGCATGGGCTTCCCCTCCTCGGTCAGCACGTCCACCAGCCGATAGCCGAAGCCCGGATGCTGAACGATCCCGCCCCGTTTGAAGGTGTCGCTCTGCCCACGATGCACCTTCGCCTTCAGTTGGTCGATGAAGACCTCGTTGAATGAGCTCATCATCGCCAGCATGATCTTCGACTGCTGGTTGCTGCTATCGAAGCCGTCGCTGGCACCGATGAGCCGCACCTGGGTCGCTTCGACCAGTTCGCCAAGCCGCAGCGATTCAAGCGTGTTGCGATTCATGCGACCCAAGTCATCGATGATGAACCACGCGACGCCCGTCACCGCCCGCCGTTCGACGAGCATCTTGGCGACCGTATAGCCGCGGCGGCACGCAAGCGTGCCGCTCACGGCGTAGTCGGCGCAGACGTAGTGCCACGGGATGAAGACGCCGTCGCGGCGGGCTCGCTGCAGCACGTTGATCAGCTGCTGATCGAGCGACCGGGGATTCGACCCTTCGTCGCTGAACCGGACGTAGCCGAGGCCGATGTCGGTCCAGACCCGCCGGAGGCCCGCCGGGTTGAAGACATCGACCGAATGGGTGCGGAACCGGCGCTCAAAGTCGTCGGCCATCGCCTCCACCACGGCGTCCGTGACGGTCGGCACCGCGGGCGTGCCGGCCAGCTCCGGCCAGAGCCGGGCCTGGGTCTCAAGATAGGTGCGGGCCAGCCCCAGCAGACTGGGCCGCGCGGTCAGGCCAAAGTCATCACCGCGGAGCCGGCCGCGGCCGTGTCGATATCCATTCGAATTGTCAGAGGAACCAAGGGAACCATTGCCGGCGTCGCCGGCGTCGTTGTTGAAACGGAACATGTGAAAAAACCTCGGAGGCGAAGGAAATGCCTCCGGGTCGGAGCAGTCTGGCGCGGGCCAAAGCCCCCGCCGCTCTTATTAATGGCCTCGGCGGTAAAGCCCCTTGGCCGTTCTCGCCCGCACCGCATCCCCGTCAAACCAGATCTGGTAGGGGAACGGATACGGGCAGAGACCGGCCATTTCGGCGGGTTTTTCGCTAGAAGGCCAAGTCGTACGGGAAGTAACGTCGGGAGTCGCCCCGACTTGCCTTGGATAACCGTCGTGCCTCTCGCGGTTGGCGAGGGGTTTCTGAACCGACCGGTGAATCCTCCCCGCCGCCCCGCGACAGGGAACTCGATCCACCCTGCCGACTCGGCAGGGCTTTGCCTTTCCCCGGCAGGCAACGCACCTTCTCAGGATGGTCTTCATGGCAGC
>JBJOHE010000321.1:0-4602 GCA_046047895.1 Planctomycetota bacterium
GATCTTCGTCTCGGCAAACTCCATGCGGCCGAGTTCCTCGGCATCCTCGATCGCGATCCGCCGGATGTGGGCGATGGCCCGCCGGCGGCCCTCCATGCCGAGGCCTTCGAGGTCGCGGAAGGCCGTCTGGGCGGCAGCCACAGCGTCGTTGACGGTGGCGTGGATTCCGTGGGCGGCCGCCGGTCGATCGGGGCCGCTTCCAGCGGACGGCTGCGCCGCGGTGATCTCGGCGATCACCTGCCGCACAAGCGCAGCGATCTCGGGGGCGGTGGGGGTGGTGCTCATGGTTTAGCTCCTGCGGAAGACGTCGTGGCCTTCGACCCGAACGGAGTCGATCAGGCCGATCACGACCGCGTCGATCGGCAGCGACTTGGTCTCGGGGGTGAGGCGGGCACTCGAGCCCTGGGTGACGAGCACGAACTGCCCCTCTCCGGCGCCGAGCGTGTCGACGGCGATGAAGGTGCGGCCGGTCGACACCAGCCGCGACCGCGACTTCTCGTCAAGCCGGTAGGGCTCCACCACAAGCAGTTTGTGGCCGGTCATCGTGGCCGCCTTGTGGGTGGCCACCACTGATCCGGTCACCTGGGCGATGAACATCAGCCACCGGTCCTCTCTAAGGTCCGCTCCCCCGCGAGCAGGTCGCGGGTCTGGCGGGCCACGATCAGTTCTTCGTTCGTCGGAATCACCCACACGGCCGTGGCGGCTCCCGCCTTGGCGATCGACCGTTCGCCGGTCGCGGCCGTCTCGTTGGCCGCCGGGTCGAGCGCGATCCCGAGGTCGTCCAGCCCGGCGAGCACCGCCGCCCGGGTGGCCGGCGAGTTTTCTCCGATGCCTCCGGCAAAGGCGATCGCGTCGACGCCGCCGAGTTCCACGATGCCCGCCCCGAGCCAGTGGCGGATCGCCGCCACGTAGACCTCGATCGCCTCACGGGCCTGCTCGCTGCCGGCTGCGGCCGCCGCCTCGAGATCCCGCATGTCGCCCGAGGTGCCCGACATCCCGGCCAGGCCCGCCTTCGTGGAGAGTTCCACGAGCAGGTCTTCAAACGACCGGCCGGTCGCCTTCGCCACGTGGAGCACGGCGTAGGGGTCGAGATCGCCGGCCCGGTTGTTCTGAGGCAGGCCCGACTGCGGGCTCATGCCCATCGAGGTACCCACGCTCTGGCCGTCGCGGATCCAGCAGACGCTGCTCGACCCGCCAAGGTGGCAGGAGATCGCCCGCAGCGGACGGCCCGGCCTGGCCGACACAAGGGCTGTGAGCCGCTCGGCCACGAACCGGTGGCTCGCCCCGTGAAAGCCCCATCGCCGAACGAGCAGCCGCTCGGCCCACTCGGTCGGCACGGCATATCGGGCGTTGCGGGGCGGAATCGTCGCATGAAACCCGGTCTCGAACGCGGCCACGAGCGGCACTACCGGCAGCCGTTCCGCCAGCAATCGCATTGCCTTCACATAGGGCGGATTGTGGGCCGGGGCGACCGCCGCCATCTCATCCATGGCCGCGAGCACGTCGGGCGTGACCCGCGTCACCCCCCCTGCCCTGCCTCCATGCACCGCCTTGAAGCCGACCGCCGCCACCTCGGACACGCTCCCCAACGGCCCGTCGGAGCCGGTGAGCTGTCCGAGCGCCGCCTCGAGCGCCACGGCGTGGTCGGGAACGGGCATCACCGTCTCCCATGACCGGCCGCCAGCCGAGGCGTACACCCGGCTCTCGGCGGCGCCGATCCGCTCGACGCCGCCCCGCGCAAGCTCCAGGCCCGCCTCCGCGCCGGCCGTTTCCGGCAGGTCGAAGAGGCGATACTTGAAGCTCGTGGAGCCGAGGTTTGCGACGAGAACCTTCATGCCGGCTCCGTCAAGAGAAAAAGGCGCTGACGAGGCTGTCGGCCGGCCGCGGGATGACGTGGCTGGCGACGAGTTCGCCCACCTGCTGGGCCGCAGTGGCACCGGCCTCGACGGCCGCCCGCACGCTGCCCACGTCGCCCTGCACGATCGTCGCCACGAAGGCGTTGCCGATGCTGATCCGCTTGAGAATCTTCACGTTCGCCGCCTTGGCCATCGCGTCGGTGGCCTCGACGAGGCCCACGAGGCCCTTGGTTTCCAGAATTCCGATCGCCGTGTTCATGGTCTCTCCTGTGGAAAAAGTGAATAAAAGTTGGTGTGAAGCGTTGGCAGCCACGGTGGTTCAGCCCGCCGTGGGCAGCACGATCCCGAGATCCTCGTGAGGCCGTGCGATCACCTGCACGCTCACCACGTCGCCGATCCGGCCGGCAGCCGCCGCCCCGGCGTCGGTCGCCGCCTTGACCGCGGCCACATCGCCGGAGACGAACGCCGTCACCAGCCCGCTGCCGATCTTGTCCCAGCCCACGAAGGAGACGTTCGCCGCCTTCATCATCGCGTCCACCGCCTCGACGAGCGTGGTGAACCCTTTCACCTCGATCATCCCGAGGGCTTCGATGTTCTTCGCCATCTGTCGCTCCGCTCCTGTTGCACTCGACCCATCGTCCCGGGCGGGGCCGCGCCCCGCCGACCGCACCGGCACGCGCCGGCTCCGCGGTTGTGTCTCGTTCGGGCGGCGACGGCCGCCTGCCGTCCGCTTCGCCATCAGGTTTGCCTCACCAGTTCCACGCTCGCGGCATGATCGAGGTCGGCCGCATTGCCCTCATCGGTGTCGATGTGCACCTCGAGTTTGCTCGTGGCGTCGGCCCGCACGAGCAGGTCACGAAAGACGCTGCTGCAGGCCCCGTTGATCACGAGGCTCATCCGATCGCCGTCCCTCACGCCATACCGCTCGGCGTCGGCGAAGCTCATGTGAACGTGCCGCTCGGCCCGGATCACCCCCTCGGAGAGCTCCACGGCCCCGGCGGGGCCCACGAGCACGCAGCCGGGCGTGCCGGTGATCTTCCCGCTGGCCCGCACCGGCAGGTCGATGCCCAGCGAGATGCCGTCGGTGAAGGCGAGCTCGACCTGCGAGGCCTTCCGCGTGGGCCCGAGCACCCGCACAGTCGGCAGCATCTTCCGCTTCGGCCCCACCACCATCACCGTTTCTTCGGCGGCGAAGAAGCCGTCTTGGTAGAGCGGCTTCATCGGGGTGAGCACGTGACCGGGACCGAAGAGCTTCTCGACATGCTCGTCGGTGAGATGGCAATGCCGGGCCGAGATGCTGACAACCAGCTTCGGCGGGGCCACGGCAGCCGGCGGGGCGGCCGTACCGCCGAGCACGAGTTCGCGGACGATCCGCTCGATCGAGGCGCGATCGAGATGAGGGGCGGGGCTGGCGATCATGCCGGTCGTCTCCTGCCGGGATGGGTGGGTGCGGAAGCCGCCTCGTTCTCGGTGAGATCGGCGACGAGCAGGCGCGGACCGGCGCTGGTGACGAGTTCCTGCCACTCGGCCGAGAGGCCTGAGTCGGACACCACGAGGTCGATCGCGTCGAGCGGAGCAACGAGCGTGAGGCTCTTGCGGCCAAACTTCGAACTGTCGGCCACCACGATCACCCGGCCGGCCGCCCGAAGCATCGCCTGCTCGGTCTCGGCCAGGAGCAGATGGGCGTTGAACAGCCCCTCGGTGGAGATGCCGGCGGCCGAGAGCACGGTGGTGGTGACGTGGAGCCGGCCGAGGAGTTCGTTGGCGTAGGGCCCGAGGCAGACCCCCGTTCGCGGAGAGACGTAGCCGCCGAGCAGCACGAGGTCGGTCCGCGACTCCGAGGCGAAGAGGTTGGCCACCGGAAGGCTGTTGGTGACCACCTGGAGCGAGCGGCCCACGAGAAGCTTGGCCACCTCGTACGTCGTCGTTCCCCCGTCGAGCAGCACCGTTTCCCCATCGGCAACCTCGGCAACGGCCAGCCGGGCAATCGCCTGTTTCGCCGCCCAGTGAGTGGGCTGCCGGCCACCGAACTCGCCACCGGTCAACCCGCCGGCATACAGCACGCCGCCGTGGGTTCGTCGGGCCGCTCCCTGCTCCTCGAGGATGTCGAGATCACGGCGGGCGGTGGACTCGGAGACGCCCAGTTCCCGCACGATGTCCTCAACCGAGGCGAAGCCCCGGACCCGGATCATTTCGAGCAGTCGATTGCGGCGTTTCAAGCTTTGCACGTTTTCGCCCCGATTTCCTTCGCAATCTTGATTGCATTCCGTCGCTCCGTCAACAAGTCCGGTGGAAATCATCTTTTGCCGCCTCTTTTTTACCAAGAATTGAGCGGTTTCAACCGCAGCTTCACCGGTCTGGGCGAGGCTCGACAGGCGTCCCGGAAGATTTCACTCTCCGAGGACTGTAGTTTGAGAATTGGGTGGCGGTGCCTGAAACCTGTTCGGCACCACCACAAGCCGCTGGACTGAGGCATGGCCGTTCTCCAACTCGTGGCACGGTTCCCGCTTCCGGCCGGCCCAAGGCCTGAGGCCGCTTGGCGGCTGGAAGCCTGTGGTGACCGGCCGCCCCGCGCCGCGATCGTGGCCCTCGCCCAAACCAGCGGTGCAGACCGTGACCATGAACCCCCCTGGCCGACCCCGACCGGGCTGGCCGCAGAGCTGCAGAGCCGGCCCGGCCGAATCGTGGAGACCTGGCTGGCCTGGGCCCAGGAGCCACCGACGGAGTCACCGGCCGGCCTGGCCAC
>JBJOHE010000322.1:0-6227 GCA_046047895.1 Planctomycetota bacterium
CCGCCCGACATCGATCCGATCGGCTGATCGAGCCGCTGCTCGAGGCCGGGCACGATCCGGGCGAGCCGTGCCGCCGCCTCGGCCCGCAGCTGCCGGTTCGTCGCCCAGCCGAGCCCGGGAAAGCCGCCCCGGCAGGCAGCCACCGCAAGATTTTCGAGCACGGAGAGCGAGCCGGCCGTGCCCGCCCGCGGATCCTGGAAGACGCGGCCCACAAGCCGGGCCCGGGCGTGCTGCGCCCAGCCGGTGATGTCGTGCCCCGCCAGCCGGATGCTGCCCGAGGAGAGCCGCACCGTTCCCGCGATCGATCCGAGAAGCGTGCTCTTGCCCGAGCCGTTCGTGCCGATCACCACCACGAACTGCCCGGCAGGGATCTCGAGCGAGATGCCGTCGACCGCCCGCACGAGCGGACCGCCTGGCGACTGAAACTGCACGGTGGCTCGGTCGAGTTCGAGCATGTCAGCCTCTGGATCGCGTGCCGAAAAACCGCGGGGCCACGAGCGCGGCGAGCACCACGGCCGCCGTGGCCGCCTTGAGCCAATCGGGATCGAGCCCGGCCCGCAGCGCCGTGGCCACGAGCAGGCGGAAGGTCACGCTGCCGGCCGCCGCGGCAGTCAGCGCCGTGCCGAGACCGCCGACGGCCACAAGCGCCCGCCCCAGAAACACGCTCGCCATGCCCCAGACGACCATCCCGATGCCCATCTGCACGTCGGCGAAGCCCTGGTACTGGGCCACGAGCCCCCCGGCTGCGGCCGTGAGCGAGTTTGAGATCGCCAGCCCGGCGACCGTGAGCAGGCCGGTGTCGCGGCCGAGCGCCCGGGCCATCGTGGGCGTGTCGCCGCCGGCCCGCATCGCGGTGCCCAGCCGGGTGCGGAAGAAGAGGTAGAGCACCGTCACCGCGGCCGCCACCACGAGCAGCACGAAGCCCGTGCGGGCGAGTTCTCCGGCCAGCATGGGATCGAGACCCAGCCGCGTGAAGAACGGTCCACCGATCCGCTCGCTCGCGTCGAAGAGCGTGGTGACCGAGCCAAGCGGCACATTGCTGCGGCCGAGGGCCACGAGGTTCACGCTCGCCAGGGCCGTGCTCACGAGGATGCCCGCCAGGAGCGGCTCCACGCCGAGGAAGGCATGGATCACGGCCGTCGCCACACCCGCGGCGGCGCCCGCCGTCATCCCCGCGGCCATGGCAACCGCGGGATCATGGCCGGCGACGAGCAGGCCTGCGGTCACGACCCCGCCAAGCGTGAAGGAACCATCGGTCGTGATGTCGGGGAACGAGAACAGGCGATAGGAGACGAACACGCCGAGGGCCACAAGCGCGAGCGCCAGGCCGAAGGTCCAGGTGGCAAGCAGCGTGATCATGGGGCGGCGGCCTCCCGCTCCACGGTCAGCGGCGCAAACCAGGCGCAGCCGCGAAAGAGTTCCGAACGACCGCTGCCGAGCACTGGCTGAGGATCGGCCACGAGGTGGAGCACGGCCAGCGGCGACGACGCTGCGAGGTCGGTGACGGTCGCGGCGAGATCGAGCCCGCCGCGGCGAAGCGGCCGGAAGGGAAACACGACGGCATGGGAGTGGCTCGCAAACCCGCGGCCGGGCACCACCCGAAGAAACTCGCCGAGCGGCTCATCGACCGGCTCTCGGCTGACAACGCCGACGATCATCGCTGTGTGCCGGGCATAGACGGGCTCCCGCGAGAAGCTCAGCCAGGTGGCTGTCACGTCGCGCACCCCGCTCACGGGCGTGTCGCCGGCGGTGGCTTCCGCCAGTGGGCGGATCAGTTCGACTCCGACGAGCCCGTGTACCTCGCCGGCCACGACGACGGCGATCGTCGGCGCGTCGGTCTGGGCAAGCATCGCCGCGAAGAGTTCGTCGAGCCGCACGCAGGGCTCGTCGCCCGCCGGCTCGAAGCCGGCCCTGCCGCCGGGGATGCCGTCCCAGACGAGGCCCGCAAGCAGGTTCGCCTCGGCCACGAGTTCGGCCGTCGGCACGATGTAGTCCACGGCCGCGTGCGGCTGCGGCGGTCGGTGGAACACGGTGCCCGCGATCGCGGCCAGTTCTCCTGCGCGGGTCGCCGCCGGCTGGCCGTCGGCGAGTGCGGCCAGCCCGAGCCCGCAGCGGTGCCGTTCCATGCGGAGCGTGGTTCCCTCGCAGGCCCGGCCGGCCACGGCGTCGCTCGGCGACCCGATCAGCCTGCCCCGCAGCCCCGCCGTCGCCGGCTCGAGCGCGACAAGTCGGATCCCGTCGACGGTCACGTCGACGGTCGGCTTCGCAGCTGCCGTCGGCGGGCTCGGCGCGGAGGTCGCAGCTGCCGAGTTCACGAGACCGTCCTCGACCGCCTCCATGAACACGGGTGTCAGCCGCGTCAGGTCGAGCACCTTCTTCACCACCGGGCTCGCCCGCCGGATGAAGCAACTGCCGCCGGCCGACTTCGTCGACCGCTGGATCTCGAACAGGCTGCGGATTCCAGCCGAACTCAAGAAGGTCGTGGCCGCGAGATCGAGCCGAATCGCCGGGAAGCCGCGGCGAAGTTCCTCGGCCACCGCCCGGGCGAGGTCATCGGTTGTCTCAGCCCCGAGCCGGCCCGCGCAGACGAGCACGACAACCTCATCGTCGTGGACCCGCTCGATCGTAAGATCCATGAAGGTGGCCCGTCAGCGAGTGCTCGGTGCGGGAGGGCGTGATCCCAGCGGAACCGCCGGCGGCTCGGCCTCCAGGATGGCCGCGATCTGCTGCACGATCTCCGGCTGCTCGGTGGCACGGTTCCGGGTTTCGAGTGGATCGACCTCGTAATCGTAGAGTTCGTAGTCAAGCGCCAGGGCCGGGTCGTTCGCCCGCCATGCAACGAGCCGATAGCGGGCGGTGCGGATGGCGCGGCCGAGCCGGTCGCCGCGGGGAAAGCAGTGCAGGGCATGGGCCCGCGGGAGTTGGTGATCGGGGTCGATGAGCACCGGCGTGAGGCAGAGTCCATCGATCGGCTGCGGCCCATCGGGCCGGGGCAGGCCCGCGAGGTCGGCGAGCGTGGGATAGAGGTCGACCGACTCGACCGGTTGTGAGCTGACCGTGCCAGGCTGCGTCACCCCCGGCGCGACCACGATCAACGGAATCCGAGTCGCCTGCTCGTAGTTCGTGTGCTTCGTCCAGAAGCCGTGGTCACCGAGATGAAAGCCGTGATCGCCCCAGAGCACAACGATCGTGTTTTCGAACAGCCCAAGCCGCTCGACCTCGTCGAGCACCCGGCCGATCTGGGCGTCGACGTAGCTCCCGCTCGCGTAATAGCCGTGGATCAACTGCCGGGCGAGCGGCTCGTCGACCAGACCGCTCTCGGGCACCGGCGCATAGGCGGCGATCTCGCCTCCCCGCTTGATCGCATAGCCCGGCGCCCCCTGCGGAGGCTCCACCGTGCCCGGCCGGGGGAGCGAGCTCAGATCGTGGAGATCCCAGTAGCGCCGTGGCACGCTGAAGGGGAGATGCGGCCGCACGAACCCGGCGGCGATGAAGAAGGGAGTGCCGTCGGTGCTGCGGCGAGCCGTCGCCTGCCCGAGCCGCCGAATCGTCTCGGCCGCCACCCGGCTGTCGGCATAGGCTTCGTCGCCAACGTCGGGCGACTCGAAGGCCCTGCCCCGCGGCAGGCTCCCGATCTCCCCGAGCCGCTCGTTGGCAAACAGCGCCTCCTCCCGCGTGAGGCCGTCGGGCGTGCTCTCAGGGTCGCGATACTCGATCACGAGATCGGAGAACGGCGGCACGTCGAACGACTGCGGGTCGCCGACGTTGCCGTGGCCCACGTGAAAGACCTTGCCGAGCGACTCGCTCCGGTAGCCGTGGCGAGAGAAGAACTGTGGCAGCGTGACGGCATCCGGCAGCCACCGCCGCAGCCGGTGGCCCAGGTCGTAGAGACCGGTGGAGGTCGAGCGGGCACCGAGCAGAAGCGTGTAGCGAGACGCGGCGCAGACGGCCTGGTTGCAGTAGGCCCGCTCGAACCGCATGCCACGGGCCGCCAGTCGGTCGATGTGGGGCGTCTTCGCCGCCGGATCGCCGTAGCAGCCCAGCGCCGGCTTGAGGTCGTCGACAAGGATCAAGAGCACGTTCGGCCGCTCGGCTGCATCGGCCACGACCTCACGACCGCCGATCACCAACAGCAGGCAGGCCACCGCTCCCACTCGGGAAAGCCACGAGCGAACGGGACGCGGCGGGCGGGGAGCGAGGTACATCGCGGGAAGAATACCGCCAGGCGTGCCAAACTGTCACCGGGCGTGTCGCAGGGAGGGCTCACCACGAAACCGTATGGCTCGGTCAAGGACGGCCGGCGAAACGCCACCCAGAGGGCCACCCATCTTGCTGTGAAACCATAACGACACCATAATGGTTCCACTGGAGGAGTCATCATGCCAACGAGCCTGACCCTGAAGAGCATTCCCGACGAACTCTATGAACGGCTCAAGGCCTCCGCAGAGGCCCATCGGCGAAGCCTGAACAGCGAGGCGATCGTCTGCCTGGAATCGGTCCTGATTCCCGGTCGCATCGCCGCCGCCGAGCGATTGGCTCGGGCCCGTGCCCTGCGTGCCGAGCTCCCCAAGCTGAAGTATCGGGCCAGAGAGATCGACGCCTTCAAGCGGGAGGGGCGACGGTGATCGTGGTCGACAGCAACGTCGTGGCCTACCTCTATCTCCCGGGAGACCACACCGCGAAGGCGGAGGCGTTGCTCAGGCGAGACGGCGACTGGGCTGCCCCGCTCCTCTGGAGGAGCGAATTCCGCAACATCCTGGCAGGCTACCTGCGGCGGAAACTGCTGGGTTTTCTCCACGCGCAGCAACTGCAGGAAGAGGCGGAGAGCCTTCTGGCCGGGGCGGAGTATGAGGTCGATTCGCGGCTCGTGCTCGAGCTTGTGCGGGATCACGACTGCTCCGCGTACGATTGCGAATTCGTGGCGGTGGCGATGACCCTCGGCGTCAAGCTGGTGACGATGGATGCCAAGCTCCGCAGGGCCTTTCCTCAGATAGCCGTCCCCTTGTCGGCCGGGTGACGAGGATCACGGGTAGGCTTTGCCTACTCATCGGCGGCAGCGGCGAGCGGCGGTGAGGGCCCATACCGCCCCGACCGCCGCCAGCATGGAGGGCTCGGGGAGCGCAACGCCGTTGGACGGCAGCTGATCCGCGAGGGACCGCTGGACCGGATCGAGATAGAGCCGGGGGTCGAGGGCTGCATCCACCCCGGCATCCCAGTAGACGCCGGCATGGAACGGCAGCGAGCCGTCGAAATAGCTCGTCCAGGGCGGGGTGGGCTGACCGATCGGCCCGAGTTGGAGGCTGTCGCTCGACAGCATCGCGTAGGGCATCGTGCCGTCGTAGAAGAGCAGTCGGCTCGTCGGCGTGGGATCACCGCCGGAATCCTGCGGATAGAACATGTCGTCGGAGAAGCGGCCCGGCAGGGCACCCGGGTTCACCGCCGTGCCGTGGGCCGAATACTGCTGGGCGAGAAAGCCGTCGATCAGCGGCGCAGGCGTGCCGGCCGCATCCTCAACCGTGAGCAGGTGCATCGCCGAGAGCAGGTCGATCGATCCCAGATGCTGCTGGTCGGTGGGAGAGAGGGTGGTGGTGAGGCCGAGGGCAGAAAGATAGTTGTCGGTTCCGGGCATGCCCCCGAGCACGCTCGGCAGATCCCACTCGGAGGCGGTTCGTTTCTGGATCGCGCTGGCCGGCACCGGAATGATCTTCATCGAGTTGCCGAGCACCACCCGGCCCGCCCACATCAGGGCGAGGTAGGCGGCGGCCTCGTCTGGCCCGGACTGGCTGCCCACGTTCTCGATGTCCTGCGCCCAGAAGCCGAAGCCGCCAGCCGGCGTCGGCTGGGCCTCGGCCGCCTGGGGAAAGGCGTTGGCGTTTTGCCAGTCGATCTGCACGCTTGAGAGGATCTGGCCCGCCAGCGTCGTCCGGGCGGCGGGCGTACTCACGTCGGGCGGGCTGCCGCCGTTGAACAGCGAGGAGATCATGCCCCAGGTGATCGAATTGCCGCCGCCGATCTCAGCCGTCTTGCCCACGGCCCGCGGGCCGCTCGTCGTGAGCCCGCTCCGCTGGGCCGCCGAGATGTCGCCGATCACGGCGTAGTCACTGAAGAACTGGCCGGTTTGCGAGAGCGTGGCGATGCCTTGGGCGACCGTCGCGGCATCGCCGTCGAGAAAGTAGACAAATGAATTGTCACTGCCCCGGCCAGTGGGCATGCCCGCCAGGGCCAAC
>JBJOHE010000323.1:0-4556 GCA_046047895.1 Planctomycetota bacterium
GCTCTCGAGGAATTCCATGTCGCAGCCGAGCCCGCCAGGGGTGCCGCCGCCCTGGAGGGATCCCCGCCCCGGCACGGCGTAATAGGCACGGTAGCCGCCGGCCGCCTGCACCGAAGCGAACCACTCGGTGATTGCCGCCAGCCGTCGCCAGGCGTCATCGGGCCCCGGCCAGCCGATCACCGCATGCCGGCCCCGCTCGAGCCCGCATTCCCGGCGGGTGAAGCCGACCGCCTGCCGCAGTCGCGGCATGAGCTCCTTGAGAAACTCGATGTCGCCTGTCCACAGAAACGCGTCGGCCACGCCGATCACGAACAGCGGATTGGTGACCGGATGCCGGGAGTCCACGGCCGTACAGATCGATGCGAGACGGACTCGCCCCCCTGCCCCGCCGTGGATCGCGATCCGAAAGCGAGTGAACGGCCCCGAGAAATCGGGCTCCTTGAACAGCGGGACGTTGACATAGGCCGGGCGGCCCGGGGCCGCGATCGCGACCTCCCTTCCTTTGGGAAAGGCCTGCTCGCCTTCCCGCAACCATGAAACCGTCGCCGATGCCGTCGGCGGCAGATCGTCGCCGGCCCACTCGAGCCGGAGGAACGGGGCCACGAACGCGTCCACCTGCACCGGCGGCGTGATGATCTCGGCCTCGGTCGCGGTGAGTTCGAGCCCGAGCCCTATCGCGGGATCGATGCCCCGCGCCGCGGCACCGGAGATCATCCAGCCTTCGGTCGAAGTGGTGGCAGTCAGACCGACGGCATCCCGGGCCCAGGCGTCGCCCTGGATCGAGAAGTGCCAGCCCTGGCCGCCCGCCTGCTGCCAGGTGGGAAACGGCCAGCCCTCGGAGTGGGCCAGGCCCCGGTGCTGCTGCACCGACACGTAGCCTTCCGCATCAATCGGCCGCTCGCGGAGGATCTGCCGATACCGCCAGGCCTGCTCGTCGCTCGTCCAGAGCGTCGCCCGAGGCAGCCAGGCATCCCAGAGCCCGCAGCGCGAAGCCGCAGCCGGCAGATGGATCGCCTGCAGTTCAGCAAGCAGGGCCGCCTCCCGCTCGTGGCCCGGAATCTCAAACCTCGGCTCTGCGGCGGCGGCGAGGCCGAGAAACCCCGCCGCCACGGCGGCGACCACCAGCCGGGCCATGTCAGGGCGCTCCGGGAACGTCAGGATCCGGGAGGCGGGCCAGAATCCGCAGCGGTCCGCCCGAACCTCCCGCGATCTTCATGGGCAGAGCCGCCAAGAAGCTGCCCTCGTCCGGCAGCCGCTCGAGCCCGGCCACGTTCTCGAAGATCGGCACGTTCGCCGAGCAGAGGGCCACATGCGCCCCGAACAGGGTCGAGGGGCCATGGTCGATGCTGGCGGTGTCGATGCCCACCGCCTTGACCCGCCGCTGCTCCGCCAGCCAGGTGGCGGCCTGGGGAGCGAGCCCGGGGAACCGAAGCAGCGGAACGGCCTCCGGCCCGGTCTGCGAGGTGCCGAGGTAGGCGGCCCGGTCGGTCCAGTGCTTCGACCAGCCGGTTCGCAGAAGCACGATCACGTCGACGAGTTGGCGACCGTGGGTCTCCTCCCAGGCCACAAGGTCGTCGGCCGTCACCTCGTAGACCGGATTGGCGGCACACTGCCTGGTCACGTCGACCACCACCGCCTCGCCCACGAACCGCTCGGGCTCGATCTGATCGGCGGTGTGCCGCCCGGCTGCGAAGTGCCGGGGCGCATCGAGGTGGGTGCCGCCATGCTCGGCGGTGGCGAATCGGTTGGCCGCGTAGTAATAGCCCTTGGGATTCGGCCCGTTGTTGCCCGGCTGAAACTGGAACCCCGCTTCAGTCGGCCAGTAGATCGTGGCGGCGTCGAAGGAATGGGTGAGATCGATCCATTCACCGGCGGCGAATCGGGCCGCGGCCGATCGCTCGGGCAACCCCGGCACGGCTTCAGCGGCCTCGGCCGCTGCGAGATACATGGCGACGGTCCCGCAGCCGAGCCAGGCCACTGCGGACCAGGCGGCACCGCCCGGCCGCCGGCTCATGGCGCGGCATCCGCAGCCGGCTGATCGACGGGGTCGGAACTCGGACCGCCGGCGTCCGTCGCAGCCGGCCCGCCTCCCGCCTTGTCGTCCACCCGCACGAGGAGCATCTGCTCCACCTTGCCACCGTCGCGGTGCACGAGGATCGTCGTCTGCTGCTTCGTGAGATTGACGAGCCCGGCCTCGTACACGGGCGTCTTTTTGTCGCCGATCGTCCAGGCGGCCTTTTGCGTCTTCTTGTCGACCTTTCCGGTCATGTTGGTGGTGCTGTCGGAGACGGCGTCGTAATAGGTGCCCCGCAGCAGGCCGGCCTTGTCGATCGCCAGGCTCATAAAGGTGCTCGGATTCGTCTCCTCGGAGCGGGCCAGGGCGAAGACTCCCAGCGGCCGCCACTCATCGTCGGCCGCCGGGCTCGCCGCGGCGCCCTGGGCGGCGAGATCCGTCGCCTGCTGGGCATAGGCCTCGGGGGAGCCGACGTTCGCTCCCTGCACGTAGACGCCGTCATCCTGGTAGGCCACCGTCGAGCCATAGTCGTAGTAGACGGGCACGGTCGCGTAGCCACCCCACGACGCCAGGTTGCCCCAGGCGAGGCCGGCCATCATGCCCCAGCCAAAGCCGCCCCACCACCGCCCGGGCCACCAGGCGTTGAAGTGGTCGGCATACCAGCCCCGGCCGCCGTACCAGCCGCCGCGGTAGAAGTTGTCGCGGATGGCGGTGCCACGGTCGGCCAACGCGGCGCCGGAATACGGCCGCACGGCCCCAGCCCCGATGCCCGCGCCTGGGAGCCATCGGTTTGCAATCCGCTGGAAGTCGGCCCGCGAGAGGTTGCCAGGCCCGGCGAACCGCCCCGCCCCGAGCCCCGCGGCGTCCGCCCTGCCGGCGGCGTCCACTCGACCGGCCCCGTCGAGCCTGGCCCCACCGTCCACTCGCCCCGCCCCATCGACCCCGCGGCCGGCTTCGCCAAAGCCGCCGTCGAGCGGCCGACCACCGTCGAGCGGGCGTCCACCATCCAGCGGCCGACCACCATCAAAACCGCCACGTTCGCCGCCGCCGCCAAAGTCACCCCTTGGCATCCCGCCGCCGCCAAAGTCACCCCGTGGCATCCCGCCGCCGAAATCACCCCGCGGCATGCCTCCGCCGAAGCCGCCGCGAGGCATCCCGCCTCCAAAGCCGCCGCGCATCCCACCGCCGTGACCACCGCCGCCGCCGTGGCCGAAGGCTGGGCCAGCGACGCCAATGATCGCGGCGAGCAGCAGGGCACAGCCGACAGCCCACATCGGGCCCCGGCGACTCAGTCGAGATCCGCAACCATGAACGTGGGGCATGACACTCACCCTGACGAGGAAGAACCGTGATCGGAAAGATCCGCCGGCGAATCGTCGCCGGCGGAGGTCAGCGAATCTTGCGGAAGTGAAGCGGCTCGCCATCGGGCTGGGCCACCCCGTCGATCGTCCGTTCGATCGAGTGCATCGTGCAGCGGCTGTCACCCGCCGGCGACACCACCTGCGTCCAGCGGGCCACGCTGCCGGCCACCGTGTCGGCGGGCCGGCCGACCATCGTCTTGTGGAGCGTGGCCCCGTCCGACTCGATCACGCCCTCGCCGCGGGCGCCGGTTGAGTCGAAGACCCAAGTTTGCACCAGACCGGTGTCGCGATCGGCCTGGATGATCTCGAGCGCCTCGATCGCGTCCCCTTCCGGCGGCCGAATCCGGCTGCGGCCCACCAGGCAGTAGGGCCCGAGCGGCTTCTCGTAGATCGTCTCGATCGTGGTCTTCGTGCCCTGCTCGGCATCGCCCGTCTCGGCATGCCAGGTGCCCACGAGCCATTCGAGTTCGTCGAGGGCGGCGGCATGCGGCGGCACCACGACCGATTCCAGGATTCGCCAGCTGGTTCCTTCCTTCACCCGCAGCGTGACAAACCGAGAGCTGACCGGTTTTTCACCCGCCGCGCGGACAAAGCCCAGCCGGCCCGACACCCGGGCCAGCGGCTCGGCGATCGGCTCGACAGACTCCACTGTGATCGTCATCGAGCAGCCCGGATGACGCTCCCGCCAGCCGCGGATCGAGGCAACGATAGACGCTCGCCCCCGGAGCAGGCCCGACCCCTCGGCGAGCGAGGCCGACTCGGCCCATTGATCGGCCAGGGCGGCATAGTCGCCTTTGTTGAAGGCCTGGGCGTAGGCGGCGGCCGCAGCCCGCACCTCCCGCTCGATCGACCCCGGCTCGACCGCCCGGCCGCTGCCGCAGGCCAGTCCGATCAGCATCCCGAGAACGGCCCCGCGTCGGCTCACCCTCATCGCATCCTCCTGGCTCGCGTTGCAGCCAAAAACCAGCCGCCAACGAGAAGGCTGAATATACACCATCCCTATGACGCCGGCGCTGCGCCGGCGGCCTGGCACCAGGCGATCACGCCGCCGCGGCGTGGACTGGTGCCGGCCGCGCCGGTTTCAGCGGCCGCCCCCGGAAACCTGCCGCTCACCGCCAGCCGTGGCCGATGACTTCGCCGGCCGGTTCCCGTTTCGAGACACCCATTCCCATGCGCACGAT
>JBJOHE010000324.1:0-3885 GCA_046047895.1 Planctomycetota bacterium
GTTGATGGCAGCACGAACGGCAATCAGACGCTGACGGTCACTACGAAGGGAGACACGACGTTTGGTGGGACAGTCGGTAGCAAAACGGCGCTCGAGGTTCTCGACATCACGGCCGGCGGTAACGCTACGACGCTTCACGGAAATGTCACAACGACCAGCCACCAGGTTTTCACCAATCCCATCACGCTCGCGGCCAACGTAACCCTGGCCGGTGAGTCGGCGATTCTCCAATCGATCGCGGGTGGCGGCCACTCGCTGGTGCTCGATTACGCCTGCGGCACCACGCTCGGCGCCGGGGGTGTGGCGGCCGAGAATCTGGCCAGCCTGTCCGTCGTCAATGGCCTGATCAACATCGACGGCAACATTACGACCGCAGGGGCACAGTCCTATCTCAACGGCTCGATTTCGCTCACCGGTCCCACCACGCTTCAAGGCAGCAGTGTGGTGGTTGGAAAGAGCCTTTATGCTGGTGCGAATGACCTCACGCTCAACTTCACGCAGTCCACCGCTGTCAACAGCACGGTCTTCTCAAACCTTGCCAACCTCACGAGCCTCGGCCCCGTGGCCCTGAGCGGCCAGATCGACTCTACCGGCTTCCAAAACTACGCCGCCGCGGCCACGCTTGCTGCCGACACCACGCTGAACGCCACCGGCAACATTGACTTCGGCAGCCTCGTCGACGGAGCCCGGCAGCTGAACATTCAGTCGGGTGGCAATGTAAACCTGTTCGCCGCCTTGGGCAGCACCACGCCGCTCCAGGCGCTCAACCTCGCCTCGGCGGCGGCCGTCACGGCCCTCGGCACGCTCGCGATCGACGGCACCGGCGGCACCGGAGCCGGCCTGCGGATCGGTGATGGTGTCAACAACGTGAACATCGCCCAGACCGGCAGCACGATCACCAATGCGGCCATCTCGGGTCTGTTGCTGGCGGGCAACTCCACCGGCTCCACGCTCGGCGGCTTCACGATCACCAATAGCGGCAGCCACGGCATCGAAGCCGCCGGCGGCGACTACACCGGCACCACGATCGAAAACAGCTCGCTCACGGCAAGCGGCGGCGACGGCTTCCATGCCGCCAACGCCACCGGCCTCACCGGCACGCTCCTCCACTCGGCGGCCAACAGCAAGGCGGGCGTCCGCGTGGCCGGCACGTCGAGCAACGTGACGATCTCCGACAGCCTCGTGGGCGTCGATGCAGCTGGCACCACCGCCCAGCCCAACCTCGGCCAGGGCATCATCGTCTCGGCGGCTGGCAACACCACCCTCCAGGGCAACACGATCTCCGGCAACGGCTTCTACGGCATCGTCGTGACCGGCTCTGCCGCCAACACCACGATCTCGACCAGCCGGATCGGCGTGGGCTCCGATGGCACCACCGCGATCGCCAACGGCCAAAGCGGCGTGTTCGTGCTGAGTGGCGCCACCGGCACCACGATCGTGGGCAACCAGATCCGCAACAACAACGGCATGGCCGGCATCCAGGTGGTTGATGGCACGAGCAACACCACGATCGGCGGCCAGGCCGGGGATGCCAACCTCCTCGTGGGCAACGGCCTCTTCGGCATCACCGTCTCGGGCAACGTGCCCGGCACCCGGGTGCTCGGCAACCTGATTTCTAGCCATACCACGGCGAATCTCTACCTCAATAACGCCCAGAATCTGGCCGTGGGCTCGGCGACCGCCGGTGAGGAAAACACCCTCGACGGCTCCGACTACGGCGTCTACGCCGGTGGCGATCTCACCGGCACCACGATCGAGGGCAACACCTTCCAGCAGCACACCCTCGGCGGTGTGGTGCTCACCGAGGCCGGCAACCTCACCGTCAGTGGCAACACGCTCGACGACAACGGCGCGTATGGCATCTACGGCACCGGCGACCTCACCGGCACCGTGCTCCAGGGCAACACGATCTCCAACCACACCGTGGGCGTGCTGGTTGACAACGGGGCCAACCTTACGATCGGCAGTGCGACCGGCACGGCCACGAGCGATCCCGATGCCAACGTGATCACGAAGAACACGAGTGCCGGCATCGTGGTCAACGGGTCGGGCTCGCAGAACGTGAGCATCCTGTCGAATTCGATCTTCGAAAACGACTTCATCGGCATCAGCCTGTCGGCCGGCGGCAACGCCCTGGCCCGCACGCCCACGCTCGCCTCGGCGAGCACGACGGCGGTCACCGGCTCGATCAGTGGCACCGATGACGATGTCTACCGGATCCAATACTTCCGGAGCTCCGACGAGGTCACCAGCAGCAGCCGCTTCGCCCAGGGCGAGGAGCTGGTCGGCTATGAGGACGTGACGATCGCCGGCGGCAGGGCCGCGCTCGACTTTGATCTCACCGGCAGCAGCGTGATCGTGACCGACTGGATCACCGCCACCGCCACGCTTCTGGTCGGCGGTCTGCCGTCGGAAACCTCCCAGTTCTCCTTCGGCATCCGCGTCACGGCGTAACAGCGTCAGAGCTGCATCCCAAACTGCAGGGCCAGCACGGTCGCGGCGGGAGAGTTTCTCGCCACTTCGGGCTCAGCCGCCACAAACCGCCAGGCGGCATCAAACTGCCACACGACCAGCCCGCCCGTCGTCGTTCGCAGCAGGAGGCGGTTGCCTTCCGGCAGCGACTCGGCGGCCAGAGGCACCGCCCCCACGATCGCCGACTGCACAAGCGGCTCGCCATCACGCTCGAGCGGCACCTCGCCGGCGAAGAGTTGGCCGGTGGCTGTGCGCCGCAGTGTGGCTGAGCCCGTGAGATCGATCGGTGCCGTCACATTCGCGGGAAAAGCGGAGACCGCGTCGCCCGGCTCCACCGCCGCACCGCGGGCCGACCGCGGCAACACGATGCTCGTCGCATTGCGAATACCGGCGAAGCCCACCAGCCGCCAGGTGTCGTCGGCCACAAAGCGGTGGAGTGCCCCGGAGCGGTGCCTCGCCGTCACCAGTCGCTCACCGTTTTCAATCTCTGCCTCGAGCAATTGCCACTGGGCCTCGAGGGCCGCGAAGTCGATCGCGGATGTGATCACGGTGCCGCCCGCCAGCCACTCCCCCGCCGCGGTTCGCTCGAGCGGCACATTGCCTTGCGTGTCGACCGTGCCCCCGAGCATGGCCGACACCGTGGCCGCACCGGAGGAGAAGCCCTCAAGTGGAGTCACGTCTTGAAGAAAGAGGCCGGCGCTATTGGCCGCCACGAACAGATATTCATCGGACGTCACCACGGCCGACTGCGGCTCTCCGGGGGCGACGATCCTGCCGAGCAGCCGCGGCTGCGTCGGATCAGTCAAATCGACGACGGCAATTCCTTCAGCCCCCAGCGTGACGAACCCACCGCCGCCGTCGGGACTGAGGCCGATGCCCGTGGCCGCGGTTCCCAGTTGCAAGGAGGCGACCACCCGCGGCGCGGCCGGGGTCGCGAGGCTCACGGCATGCAGCCGGCCGGTTTCCGTCACGGCGTAGGCCGTCTGGTTATCCGCGCCGACGGCCACCGCCACCGCTGCTTCGCCGCCGAGTGAGAGCCGGGCGGTGCTGCGGGCGCCGGCGGGGCTGGCCACGTCAAACACTTCGATGCCGCTGGAGTCGACCGCCACCACCGCCAGCGACCGGTTCGGCGCGACCGCGACATCGACCACCGGCCAAGCTCCGGCCACGCTTTTGAGCTTCAGCGGCGCCGCAGGGTTGATCAGGTCATAGATCGAAAGCCCGTTGAACCGATCGCCGACATAGGCATAGCGGCCATCGGCCGAGGTGGCGACGGCGACCGCGTTGAGCGGCTCCGTGATCACGGTCACGGTTCGCGGCGCGGCCGGATTGAGCGCGTCCACCACCACCAGACCCGTCATCGTGTCGGCAACGTAGGCATAGCGGCCATTGGCCGACACGGCCACGTCGGCC
>JBJOHE010000325.1:0-2997 GCA_046047895.1 Planctomycetota bacterium
CCGCCGCTCGTCCGCGGACAGGTGGTGTCGGAGGGCTACGCGCAGCGGCTCGCCGGATCCGACCCCGACATCGATGTGACCGACTTCCGACCGCACCCCGGTGGCAAACGGTATGAGCCCGGCCAGCCAGGCGATCAGTTCTCGCTGTGGCACAGGCGGCTTGGCCGGTTTTACGACATCGGCACGCTCTACACGACTTTCGCAGGGCTCCTGAACCTGCTGGTGATCTACGACGCCTGGGCCGGCCCGATGCGGCCCGCCCAGGACGAGGACGAGGAAAAAAATCGGTCCGCAGGCGGTGGAAAACCCCGCCGGTAGACGGCCGGCTGTGCCGCGGCTAGATAAGAGACTTCTGCGGAAGGCGGCTTGGACGGAGATCTGGCGGAGATCTCTCCTGGACGAGCCGCAGCGATCGGAAAGGAGTCTGACCGACCCATGGTTTCAAGCCTGCTGGCCGCTTCCTCGGCCGTTCCGCTCTTCGCCTCGTTCGCCGACCGCGTGCCCGGCGTGTTCTTCGGGCTGCCGCTCTTGGCTCTGGCAAGCCTGGTCTTCGCCGCCACCCACCACGAGGATCCCGCGGCCATCGGCCTGGCCACTGTCCATTGGACGGTCTGGCTGGGGGGCATCCTCGGCATGGTGCTCGCCGTCGTGCTGCTCCTAGGCTACTTCAACTAGCCTGCATTAGCCGGGAGTGATCCGGCGGAGCTGGCCGCAGGCGGCGTCGATCCGGGACCCCTTGCGGCGGCGGACCTGAACGTTGACTCCTGCGTCTCGCAGGATGGTGAGAAACCGTTCGAGCGACTGCCGGGAAGGCTCCTGCCAGGGCATGCCGGCGACGGTGTTGTAGGGAATTACATTCACGAGCGCCGCCCGGCCGGCGAGCAGGGCGACGAGCCGCTCGGCGTCGGCCACACTGTCATTCGTGCCACCGAGCAGGACGTATTCGAAGGTCAGCCGCCGGCCCGAGGCCTCCCAGTAGCGGTCGGCTGCGGCCATCACCTCGGCCACGCCGATCGCCTTGTTGACCGGCACGAGCCTGGTTCGCAGGGCGTCGTCGGCGGCGTGGAGCGAGACGGCAAGATGGTAGCCGGGGTTGAGCGCCGTGAGCCGGTCGATCGCCGGCGGCAGGCCTACGGTGGAGATCGTGATCCGCCGCTGCGAAATCCCGAGGCCTTCGGGCTCCTGGGCGAGGGCCAGCGCCGGCAGAAGCCGGTCGAGGTTCGCCAGCGGCTCGCCCATGCCCATCACCACGATGTGGCTGAGCCGCTCCTCGGGCGGGAGCAGCCGGGCCAGCCGGAGCAGCTGCTCGACGATCTCACCGGTGGTGAGGTTCCGCACCACGCCGTCGATGCCGCTGGCACAGAACACGCAGCCCATCGCGCAGCCCACCTGCGAACTGATGCAGACCGTCCGCCGCAGGCCGTCCCGCAGCAGCACGCATTCGATCCGCTGGCCATCGGCGAGTTCGAGGAGCAGCTTTTCGGTGCCATCGTCGGCCCGCTTGTGGGCCGCCACGCTCGTCGTCCAGATCCGATAGGCCGCGGCCAGCTTCTCCCGCAGGTCCTTGGACAGATCGGTCATGTCGGCAAACGACTCGGCCCGGCGGCCGTGAAGCCAGCGGCGGATGGCCCGAGCCCGCCAGGCCGGCTGACCGATCCTTGCCACGAAGCCCTCGAGGTCGGCGGCCGGATCGAGAATGTGCGGCAGCCCGGCGGCCGGCGGCAGCGGGGCGTCGATCACAGTCAGAGCGTCGATCGAAGACATGGCGGCGATGGGCCTGCGGGGTCTGCCGCCGATCCGGCTGGCGGGAGCCCCGTCCACGGGGTAGATTTCGGTGAGTTCTCGCTTCAATCATACCCCCGTCTCCGGTCCGACATGAATCAGCAACGCCTCGAGGAACGCACCGCGTGGGTCTACGACGAGCAGGCCTTTCCGGTCTGGAACCACTCATTCGACCGGTCTGACCGCACCGAGATGATTAGCGACGACCTCTGGGCGGGCCGCAGCATCGCCATGCTCCTGGCCGCGCTCGTCGCCATCGGGCTCACGCTGGCCCTGCTGACCCTCGCCTTTGTCTCCAACTGGCGGTGACCTGAGCCATGCCCGAGGCGGCTGTGAGCCCGCACCCGGCTCCCGTGTCTCGCCGGCTCGGGGGCGGCAAAGGTCGCGTCGCGGGCGAGGATACGCCCCTATGCTCCGCGAGCATTTGCCGACCCCCTCGCCTCCGTTTCTCAGCTTGCAGATCCTCCGGTCGAGCTATCCCGAATGCGATCTAGGGTTACGGCACCGGCCAAGCTCAACCTCTCGCTCGCTGTGCTCGAGCGGCGGCCTGACGGATTCCACTCGATCGAATCGCTGATGGTGGGCGTGTCGCTCGCCGACTCGCTGGACATTCGCAGATCGGCCGCCCCCGGAATCCGTCTGGCCGTCAGGTTCGCCGGCGGCCTGGCGGCGGCCCGAGCCGCCACGCTTCGCCGCGACGTGCCGACCGATGAACGAAACCTCGTCGTTCGGGCGGTCGCGGCGGTCGCCGCCGAAGCCGGCATCGAGCCGGCCCTCGAGATCGACCTGGTCAAGCAGATCCCGTCCGGCGCCGGCCTCGGAGGTGGATCGAGCGACGCGGCGGCGGCGATCAGCGGCGTGGCCCAACTCTGGAACCTCGACTGGCCGACGGAGCGACTGGCGGCGATCGGCAGCCGCCTCGGCAGCGATATCCCCTGGTTCTTCGCCGGCGGCCCGGCGATCGCAGCCGGCCGCGGCGAATCAATCGAGTCGGTCGCCGATCTCATGCCGCTGGCGGCCGTGCTCGCGATGCCGCCCGTGGGGCTCTCCACTCCGGCGGTCTACCAGGCCTGCACCCCGGAGCCGGCCCGCGGCGGCGAGGCCCACCGGCTCGCCCAGGCGCTCGCCGCCGGCGACCTCCCGGCGGCGTTGCCTCTGATGCACAACTCACTCGAAGCCCCTGCCCGCTCGCTGTGCCCCGCGATCGACCGCCTG
>JBJOHE010000326.1:0-7388 GCA_046047895.1 Planctomycetota bacterium
CCCGCAAACGCCGTCTCGGTGGGCTTTGATGCCGCCGCCGCGAATGTGGCTGCCGCGATTGCGGCGGCCTTCGCGGCGGCAGGACGGTCCCAGCAGCCGGTGGCGGCTGCCTGCCTGGGCTTCGCCGGCGCGGGCCAGGCCAATGTGCGGGATCGGTGGGCGGGCTGGGCGCGGGCCGGAGATCGTGCCCGCCGCATCGAGATCGTGCCCGATGGTGTGCCGGCCTTCGGCAGCGCGGGGCCGCCGGCCTGGGGCCTCGTGGTGGTGTCGGGTACCGGGTCGATCGTGTGGGGCCGAGGGCTGGCGGGGCCGCTCGAGCGGTGTGGCGGTCGCGGCGGCTTGATCGGGGACGAAGGCAGCGGCTCAGCCATCGCTGTCGCAGCCCTGCGGTCGGCTCTGCGGGCCGCCGACGGCTGGGGCCCTCCAACCGGCCTGCTCCCCGTGGCGCTCGCTCGCTTCGCCGCGTCGGAGCCCAATGAGCTGCCGGCTGCGGTCGCCGCCGCTGAACGCCGCATGATCGCGGCCTTCGCCCCGGAGGTGATCGGACTCGCCGAGGCTGGCGATGCCGAGGCCTATCGCATCGTGGGTGAGGCCGCAGCCGACCTGGGGCGGCAGTCGCTGGCCGTTGCTCGGCGGCTGGACTTCGCGGCCGGCGAGTATCCGCTCCGGCTCACTGGCGGCCTGCTCTGTCACTCTGCCCTCCTGCGAGACAGCCTCGTCGAGTGGCTCACGGCGGCTCATCTGCCGCCCGCCTCGGTGACGATCGTTTCCGATCTCGCCCTCGCCGCCGCTTCCGCCGCAGCTGCCGATGTCATGTGATGGCCGGCGGCACGAAGCAGCATCAACTGGAAGGTCGGGGCCATTCACATCCCCTCGCCGGACGTTCGCTCCGCCCATCCTGGGCTCCGCTCACTCCGAGAGAACTTCGCTTCCGCCCTCCGGGCTTCGCTTGTTCTCTAGGCCGACTCGGGGACATGAATGACCCCGACCCGTTACCGCCTTTCAGGTGCGCGAGGCAACGTTTTTTAGCAGTTCGGGGCGGCGATGCTGGGGACGGTTTGGGTTCCGGTGGACCCGTGGCCGCAGGCTTGCAGCCTGCGGAATGCGGCCGGGTACGGCGAGGCGGCGTCAGGTCAACCTCACGGGGCGATGTCGAGCTTCTTCCACTCGCGGGCCCGGATCTTCACGAGCGTCGTCGCCGGCAGATCGCCGCGGTAGGTGAGCGAGCGGAGCTTCTCGTTGGCCAGGATGGCCTCGATGCCTCGGGCTGTGATGCCGGTTTCGCGGAGCGAGAGCTCCTCAAGTGCGGGCAGCTCCGCGATCACTTTCGCGCTCGCGTCGCTCACCAGCGGCAGCGCCCAGATGTCGAGAGCCCGAAGCTTGGATGCCCCAGCGAGCTGGGCCAGGCCGGCGTCGCCTACGGAGGCGAGTTCGTGGAGGGCGAGCCGCTCCAGCTGGGGCAGCTGGGCCATGACGGCCAGGGCGTCGTCGCCCACCTGCGGAAGATCCCGCAGGGTCAGCCGCGTCAGGGGCATGCCCGCCAGAGCGAGTGCTCCCGGTGAGCCGAAACCCTGGCAACGGAAGATCTCAAGCGACGTGAGCTTCTTGCAGCCGGCGAGGTGCGGGCCGGCGGCGCTCGTGATCGCGAAATCCTGCATCAGCAGGGCCGCGAGCTGCTCGCCGGCGGCCAGCCGTTCGATCCCGTCGTCGGTCACGATCGTGCTGCGGTGCTTGAAGGCCCGCAGCTTTGGCAGCTTGCCCACCACGCCCATCGTGAGATCGCCAGCCTCCATGTTGCCCCGCAGATCGAGCACCTCGAGGTTTTCGAGGGCCTTGAGTCGCCGGGTGTGGAGGTCGTTGAACCGGGTCTGCACGAGCGAGAGCCGCTTGAGCTTCGCGAGCGACGCGATCGACTTCATCGCGGCGCCCGTCAGGTTCGTGTTGCTTGAGAGATCGAGCTCCTCGAGATCGGGGTAGCTCGCCGCAATCCAGGCCGCCCCCGCGTCGGTGATCGCCGAGTTGGTGACCGCGAGCGACCGCAGCGGCAGCCTCGCGCCGAGCGATTCGAGGGCGGCGTCGTCGATCGTGCGGCAGTTGAGCACCGTCAGGGTCTTCAGACCCTCGAGGTCGCCAAACAGCCGCAGGTCGTCGGCCGTGACGCCGCTGCCGTCGTTGATTGTGATCGCGGAGATCGTGCCATCCTCGGCCGCGATCGTCTTGCCGCCGAGTTCCCCCACCCGCTCGATCACCGCGGCCCCGCCGCTCGCCGCCACGGCGACAGCGTCGGCCGCGTGGCCCGCGGCCGCTGGCAGGCCGCAACAGAGGCCGACAGCCAGCACAAAGGCCGGGCGATGGATGAAGCAGGTGCGGAACGAGGCCGTGAGGAGCATGTCGCTTCTCCTTGGAGGGGAAAGGTGGGTGCAGGGCGGGAGCCGAGGAGGCCCGGGCGGGGCTTGCAGCTCAGTCGAGCCGATACCCGTCGGGATACCGCGGCTTGATCAGGTCGGCCACATGCGGCGTCTTGAGGTCGGCGAGGTTGGTCACCTTCAGGTTCTTGGCGTCCCACTCCACCTTTTCTCCCCACTCGCCCATCGTGCCATCGGGCCCGCCTTCGGCGGCGGCCCAGACCGCAAGATTGCCCAGCAGGATGGTCTCGGTCAGCGGGCCGGCCCGATCGATGAAGTTTGACTTCGCGATCTTCGGGTTGCCTTCCCGCTTGGCCCGGAAGAACTCGGCCATGTTGTTGACGTCGAAGCTGCCGTGGTTCTCGGCTGGCTCGTAGTCGGCGTTGACCTTGGCGACGCCCTTGAGCTCGTACTTCCCGCAGTAGTCGTCGCTGCTGTAGAAGGCACCCTTCTCGCCGACGACGAGCACGCCGCTGTCGGAGACGTTGTCGATGCCCCACTCCGAGAAGACCTCCATCGGCGGCTTGTTCCCCTTGCGGTCGTACCACCAGAAGGGAATCGCCGGCCGCTCGCTCGTCTCCGGAAACTCGAATTTGATGATCGAGCTGGCCGGGAAGCTGTCGAAGTCGTGGCCGGTGGTGCGGGCCACGACCGAGATCGGGTCCCGCAGCCCGCAGGAGGCGAAGGGAACGGTGAGCTGGTGGCAGGCCATGTCGCCCAGAGCGCCGGTGCCGAAGTCCCACCAGCCGCGATGCTGGAAGGAATGGTAGAGGCCGGGCCAATACTGCCGCGGCGGGGCCACGCCCAGCCAGTGCTTCCAATCAAGCCGCTCGAGCGCCTTGGCGATCTCCTTCTCCTTCTCGCCGACGAGATCGGCGACGATCTCGGCCACCTCGGCGGCGGTGGTCGTGGCATCCTCCTGCTCGTTGACCTCCTTCATCGCCTGAAGCTGATACTTTCGGAGGTCCATTCGACGGCCGGGGCCCTGGGCCCAGACCGGACGGTTTGACCAGGCATAGACCGCCTTGAGCGGGCCGAGCACACCGGTCTGGATCTGGGCGATCGCTTCCCGGGAAGAGTCGAGGGCGGTTCCCTGGTTGCCCATCTGAGTGGTGACCCCCGTCTCGGCCGCCACCTTCGCAAGGAGGCGGGCCTCATAGATCGTGCGGGTGAGCGGCTTCTGGGTGTAGCAGCCGATGCCTAGCCGCATCGCCTCGAGCGTGACGGGGGCGTGCATGTGGTCGGGCGTGCTGACGGTGCAGAGGTCGATCTGCTTGCCGAACTTGGCAAACAGCTCGCGATAGTCGGTGAATCGCTCCGCCGCCTTGAACTTCTCCGACTTCCCCTTGCTCTCCAGCGTGTTGCGGTCGACGTCGCAGATGGCGATCACGTCACCGAACAGGGCGGCGTTGTCGGAGTCGCTGCTTCCCTTGCCGCCGACCCCGATGCACGCCACCTGGGGCCGCTCGTTGGCCGACTGGCTCCAGGCCCGACGTGTGCCCGCCGCCGCGAAGTAACTGGCACCGGCAAGCGAAGTGGTCAGGAAATGACGGCGGGAGGCGTTGGGCATCAGGGCTATCCTTTCTTGGGCGACGGGTCTCGAACGATTCTCAATGATTCCGGTTGAGAGCCGAATTTTCGGAAGATCGTCGCATGAGGAGGCGGTTTTGAAAACTATTTAACGAAGAGTTTTTGCCGACAGAATCCCCGCAGCCAAATAGGCCGCGATCGTCAGGCCAGCCCCAAGGATGGCATAGGGCAACTGACTTCGGGCATGGATCAGATTGTTGCAGCCGGCAGCCTGGGATGCCAACACGGTCGAGTCACCAAAAAAACAGGCATGGGAGCCGAACCCGCCCGCGGAGATCGCGGCCGCCGCAGTCAGCCCCGGATCCATACCCGCATCAAGGGACAAGGGGACCAGGATCGGCAGGGCGATGGCGTATGTTCCCCAGAACGAGCCTGAGGCGAAGGTCACGGCGGAGACCACGGCAAAGGCCACGGCCGGGATCAAGGCCCCGGGCAGCCGGGCCGCGGCGGCATCGATGACGAACTCGGTCAGGCCGAGCCGCGCATTGATCGCCTGGAGCATGAACGCGAGCAGGATCGTCGCCAGCGCGGGCACCATCAGCCCGATCCCACGGCAGGCCGTTTCGGCCAACGCGTGGGCCGACATTCGCCGCCGCACGATGCCCTGCTGGATGACGACGGTCAGCAGCCCCCAGATGCTTCCGCGGAGCGCGTCTCCCCCCGAGACGGCGGTGCCCACCACGAGCGCCGCAACGGGCAGGAAAAAGTCGCTCAGCCGCTCGTTGGTCAACGGGCCGTCGCTGGCCTCCGGTTCCGCCGGTGAATCGGGCGGGGCGACATTCCCTCCGGCGGCAACCCGGGCATCCGCCGATCGCATCGCTCCCCAGGCTGGGATCCACCCGCACACGAACAGCGGCACGATCGCGATGGCAAACCAGCCATAGAAGATCCAGGGAATCAAGCCGATGTAGGCGGCCATCCCCTGGCCTTCGGCGGCTGCGCCACTGGTCTCGAGCAGCCCCGCGACATAGATCGCCCAGGTCGACAGCGGCACCAACAGGCAGACGGGAGCAGCCGTGGCATCGATCACATACGCCAGCCGTTCCCGCGGCACCCGCAGGCGATCCGTCACGGGCCGGAGGCCACCGCCGATCAAAAGCACGTTGAGATAGTCGTCGAGAAAGATCATCAGGCCGGCGGCCCAGGCTGCCAGAAGCCCGCCGCGGCCGGTCTGCACCCGCGCCGCGACGAGCCCGGCGAAGGCGGTGGTTCCTCCGGCCCGCACGAGCAGTTGGGTGATCGCCCCGAGCAGGCCGCAGACCAGCACGACCCAGGCGACGGTCGACGTGGTGAGTTGCGTGGTGAGCGATTCGGCGAGCGACAGGACCGCGGCCGGGCCATCCAGAAGCACGTGCCCGAGCAGCACACCGCCGGCGAGGGCGGGCAGCGTGCTGCGGGTGGCGATCGCGATCAGGAGCACGGCGGCGGTCGGGAGGAGAATCACTCCGCTGTTGAGATCCATGGTGACGGTGGAGATCCTCAGGCCTGCTCCGGCTCGCCCGCCGCCACGCGGGCGGTGAGCGCGAGGTCGGCGGTGACGTTGCCGACGGTGGCCGCGACGTCGGGGATCACATCCACCGCCAGGAGCAGGCCGAGCGGCTCCACCGGGAGGCCGGCGGCCTGCACGATCGGCAGGTGCGTGCCCATGAAGCTTGCCTGGCCGGGCAGACCCACACTGCCCAGGCTGATCACGACCGCCAACGGCACGAGCACTGCGAGGGTGTGCCAGCCGAGCTGGATGCCCTGGGTCCAGGCGATGAATTCCGCCACCACGAGATACTGCGCCGGGCTCGTGATCCGAAACAGCGACACCGCCAGCGGCAGCGTCACTCCGGCGGTTCCCGGCGGACACCCGCAGACCGCGGCCGACTCGAGCATCGCCGGCAGGCTTGCCAGTGAACTCTGTGTGCCGGCGGCGACGCACTGCGCGGGTAGTGCCGCCGCCGCAAACCGCCGCAGCCGGCGGCCGGGCCCGATGGCGACCAGATACACCGCCACCGTGATCACGAGATACACGCCGATGAGCACGCCGACATAGCTGCCGAGGCCGCCGAGGGCCCGACCGCCGGACGCGGCCGTCAATGGCAAAGCCAACGCGAACACCCCCACCGGTGCCGCCGCAAGAATCCAGCCGATCAGCACCGTCATCGCCGCGGCCACACTCCGGGTGACGTCGGTCACGGCCGTCCGCCGAGCGGCGTCGAGCTGGGCGAGCGCGAGGGCAAATGCCAGCGTGAACAACACCACCGGCGCGATCGCTCCGTTTGCCGCTGCGGCCACGAGGTTGTCGGGTAGCCGGGCCAGCCAGTCGCCCATGCCCGTCGGCCGGGCCGCCGCCTCGACCGGCGCGTGGGCGAAGATGCCGGCGAGATCGGGGCCGCGGGGCAGGGCGGCAAAGGCGACCCTGGCCAACGCCACCGCGAGCACCGCAGCCGTCGTCGACAGGCCCACAATCCAGGCCAGGGCTCGGCGGGCGAGCCGGCCGGTCTGGGCCACGTCTGCCACCTCGGCCACGCCCGTGATCAGCGTGGTCACAACGAGCGGAAGGACCGTCATCTGCAGGGCTGTCAGCCAGAGTCTGCCGATGGGCCGGCACATCGCCGCGGCCGCCTCGGAGGCCGCCGCCGGCCCGGCCGCGAGTGCCAGCCCCGCAAGGCCGCCCGCCGCCAGACCGATCAGGGTGAGGAGGCCGCCGTTCATTCGGCCAGCTCCGGCCAATCGGGCAGCTGCCAGCGATCCCGCAGCCGCCGGTATTCCGGCTCCGGCAGGAGCACGAGCCGAGCCGCCGCGGCCTCGTCGAGCCAGGCCAGCAGGTCGCGGAGGTCATCCTCGGCCATACCGACGCAGCCGGACGTGGGAGTGTGGTCGGTCTCCCAGAGGTGGGCGAAGATGCAACTGCCGGCGGCCGGCTCGCGGGCCGGATTGTGTCCGATCGCGAACCCGATCCGGTATTGGTCGTCGCTGAGGTGGATGTCTCGCCGCATCGGCTCGGTGCTGCCGGCGATTGCCTGTTCACCTACGGCATCCTCGTGAACGATTTCGTTGTAGTGCGGGGAGTCGGGCACGTCGATGCACCAATGGCCCCGGTCGAGCGGCAGATAGACGAGCCCCGTGTCGATCCGCTCTGCCCGACCAAAGGCTGGGCCGATGCGAAACACGCCCGCCGGAGAACGGCCATCGCCTTCCCGCTTGGTCGGCGGCTGGGCCTGCGGCGGGTGTTCGCCCAGCCCCCAGCCGCAGCCCGCGCGACCGATGGTCACGGGGCAGGGCTCACGCACCGGTCTCCAAGGGCCGCCCGCATCGCGGACAAACCTCCGCAGTTCGCCGCCCTGGGCCTCCCAGCCTGCCGTTGTGATCACCACGACCTGGCGCACGTCGGGGGAAAGTGGGAGA
>JBJOHE010000327.1:0-4569 GCA_046047895.1 Planctomycetota bacterium
ATGGAAGCTGGAATCGTCGGCCTTCCCAACGTCGGCAAGAGCACCCTCTTCAACGCCCTGACGATGTCACAGGCGGCCCAGAGCGCCAACTATCCATTCTGCACGATCGAGCCGAATGAAGGGATGGTCAGTGTGCCCGATAGCCGGCTCGACCGGATCTCGGCCCTGATCGCCACCCAGAAGGTGATTCCCGCAGCCCTCAAGCTCGTCGACATCGCCGGAATCGTGAAGGGAGCGAGCGAGGGCCAGGGGCTCGGCAACAAGTTTCTCTCCCACATCCGGGAGGTCGACGCGATCCTCCAGGTCGTCCGTTGCTTCGACGACCCCGACGTCATCCATGTGGCGGGCAAGGTCGATCCGGTTTCCGACATGGAGACGATCGAACTCGAACTGATCCTGGCCGATATGCAGCACCTTGAAAACGCCGTGCCGCGGGCGGAGCGGGCCGCCAAGAGCACCGACAAGGATGCGAAGGCCAAGGTCGAGGCGATGAAGAAGTGCCTCGCCTGGCTCCAGGAGAGCAAGCCGCTGAGAACGCTCGCGCTGAGCGAGGCGGAGAAGGCGGCGGTTAAGGAATTCGGGCTGCTCACCGCCAAACCGATCCTCTACGTCGCCAACGTCGACGAGACCGACGTGGCCGGTACCGGCCCGCTCGTCACGGCCGTCCGGGCCCAGGCGGCCGCCTCGGGCGCCGAGGTGGTTCCGGTCTGCGCCAAGCTCGAGGCGGAAATCGCCGAACTCGACGCCGCCGACCGGGCCGAGATGCTGGCCGGCGCCGGCCTGACGGAGCCGGCCTTGGCCGTGCTCGCCCGGGCCGCCTACAAGACGCTCGGCCTCCAGAGCTACTTCACGGCGGGCGAGAAGGAGGTGCGGGCCTGGACGGTGCCGGTCGGCGCCACGGCCCCGCAGGCCGCCGGCGTGATCCACACCGACTTCGAGAAGAAGTTCATCCGTGGCGAGATCTACTCGCTGGCCGATCTCGAAACCTTCAAGACCGAGAAGGAGATCCGGGCCCACGGCAAGCTGCGGGTCGAGGGCAAGGAGTATGTCATGCAGGACGGCGACATCTGCCACTGGCTCGTGTAGCCGCCGCTTTCGACCCGGGTTCTCATGGGCGGCAGGCGGAGCCCGTGCCAATCGAGCGGCGTAGGAAACCGAGCGTCGCCACGATGGCGAAGCGAGGTTTCCTTCGAGTGAGCGGAGGGGAGGATGCCCGGAACGAACGTCCGGCGAGATGGCACGGGCTCCGCCGGTTATCAGAGGTGACCCACGGGCATCGCCGATGAGCCGATAGCCGCGTCAGGCGGTGAGCGACTTGGGGCGGGACTCATGGTGCTGGAGGTCGGCGGGCAGCCAGTCCTGCTCGGCCGCCTCCTCGTCGTCGACCGTCGGCTGCCGGCCGGGCAGATCGTCGGGCTCCATGTGGCCGTCGCGGGCGGTCGTGCCGAAAAACGAGTACATCGTCGGCACGAGAATCAGCACGAGCAGCGTCGTGGTGGCGAGGCCGAAGGCCATCGAGGTGGCCATTGGCACCAGGAACTGGGCCTGGAAGCTGGTTTCCAGGAGGAGCGGCAGCAGCCCGCCGATCGTGGTGATGCTCGTGAGCAAGACGGGCCGGAAGCGGAGGCAGCCGGCCTCGCGGAGCGACTCCCGCAGCGGATGGCCGGCCCGGATCCGGTGGTTGATGAAGTCGATCAGCACGATCGAGTCGTTGACCACCACGCCGGCCAGGGCCACCAGTCCGAACATGCTGAACAGCGTCAGCGGCATCCCCATGAGCGCATGGCCGAAGACGGCCCCCGCACAGCCGAAGGGAATCACGAAGATGATCAGGAGCGGCTGAAAGTAGCTCTTGAACTCCATCGTGAGCAGCACGAACATCGCGAACAGGGCCACGATGAAGCCGACTCCAAGGCTGCGGAGCGATTCGTTCGTCTGCTCCCGCTGCCCCTCCCAGCGGACCTTGACGAGCGGGTATTCGGCGAGCAGATCGGGCATCAGCCGCCGCTCCATGTCGGCGGTGATCTGCCCGCTGGTGAGCGAGCTCTTGGCCACGTCGATGTCGGCCACCACCGAGATCGACCGCTTCTGGTCGAGTCGGTTGATCTCCGAATAGCCGCGGGCCACGTCGATGTCGGCGAGTTCGGCGATCGGCCGCTTCACCCCGTCTGGACCGGTCACCCGGATCTCGTCGAGGGTGGCGAAGCTCCGTCGCTCGTCGCGGGGATAGCGGACCATCAGCTTGACCTCGTGCCGCCCCCGCTGGAGCCGCATCACCTCTTCGCCGTAGTAGCTCGCCCGGATCGTGCCGGCCAGGTCGGCGAGCGACACCCCCAGGGCCTCGGCCCGCGGCTTGACGCGAATCTGATACTCCCACTTGCCCGGCCGGGAGTCGTCGTCGATGTCGATCACTCCCGGATACTGGCCGAGCCATTCCTTGCACCGCTCCACCGCCGCCTCGAGCTGGCGGACCGACTCGGGATCGGAGCCCGCGAGCAGCTTGAACTCGATCGTCTTGCCACCGGGGCCGATGTTTTCCGTTCCGAAGAGCAGCGACTCGGTGCCCGTAAAGTCGCCTGCCGCCTGCCGCCACTCACTGATAAACTCCTCGCTGGTGATGCTCCGGCTCTCGCCTTCCACCAGCTCGATCGCGACCGCGCCGACGTGGCTGCCGCTCATCCGGGCGTCGGGCCCCACCTCGCCCTGGGCGGCCACCTGCCCCACGGCCCGGTGCACGAGCGTGACGATCGGCTCGCCGGGCGGCGAGAACTTCCGCGACGTCTCGTAAGCCGCACGCTCGATCCGGAGCGTGGCCTCCTCGGTCACGCTGGCCGGCGTGCCGTCGGGAAACACGATCTTGGCCAGCAGCCGGTTGGCGTCGATCTTGGGGAAGAGCTCGAAGGGGGTGATGCCGCTGCGGACGATGCCCATCGCCACGAGGAGGATGCCGACCGCGAGGGCGAGCGTCGAATACCGGTTGTCGAGGGCGAGCTCCAGCACGGGCGAATAGACCTTTCGCACGAACCATTTGAGTCCCCGGTCGCAGGCCCGCTGGAGCCAGGCGACCACGGTCAACAACGGCCGCAGCGGATAGAGCAGAATCCCGATCACCCGGAAGATGAGGTTGTCTTCGTGGGCGAGATGCCCCGGGAGCACGAGGGTCGACTCCAGCAGCGACATCATCAGCGTGCCGATGAAGGCGAAGGGCATCACGGCGATGAACTTGCCCATCACCCCCGACACGAAGCAGAGCGGAAGGAAGGTGATCACGGTCGTCATCACGCTGGAGATCACGCTGGGAACCACCTCGACGGTTCCGTCGATCGCCGCCTGCACGAGCGGCTTCCCCATCCGCCGGTGTCGCTCGATGTTGTCGCTTACCACGATCGCGTCGTCGACCACGATTCCGATCGCCATCAGGAACGCGAACATCGAGAGCATGTTGAGCGTCTGATCGGTTGTGAACATCAAGGCGCCGGTGCCGAGCATCGACACCGGGATGCCGAGGGCCACCCAGAAGGCGATCTTGAGGTCGAGGAACAGGGCCAGCACCACGAACACGATCACCAGCCCCTGAAGGCCGTTGGAGATCAGCATGTCGAGGCGGTCCCGCACATCGACCGACTGGTCGGCCCAGGTCACAAGGTCGTAGCCGGGTGGGAGGCGGGCCTCCTCGGCATAGCCCTGCACGGCGGCCACCATCGCCAGCAGGTCTTCGCTGGACGTCCGGTCGACGGAAATCACCATGCCGGGCCGACCATTGATCTGATTGGTCGAGGCGATGTCGGCGAACTCATCCCGGACCGTCGCCAGATCGCCGACGGTCAGCACCAGGCCGTCGGGCAGCGTGACGAGAGGGAGTTTCGCGATCTCCTCGCCGGAATACCGCTTGTTCTTGCCCCGGAGGAGGATCTCACCGCTCTCGCTGCGGATCATGCCACCAGGCAGTTCGAGGTTTTCCCGCCGCACGATGTCGGCCACCGCCCGGAGCGACAGGCCGTACTTCCGGAGGGTCGCCTCCGAGATCTCGATGTCGATCTCGTAATCGCGGGCCCCCTGAAGGTTCGCCGCCGAGACGGCAGGCAGGCCGAGCAGATCGTCGCGGACGGCTTCGGCCACGTCTCGGAGTTCCTCCTCCGACACCCCATCCGTCATGCCTGCTTCCGGGGCGAGCACGCCCACCTTGATCGCAGGTGTGCGAAGCGTCACCTGCTCCACCTTGGGATCTTCCGCCAGCTCTGGAAAGCTGGGAATGCGGTCGACCTCGGAGCGGATCTCGGAGAGCGTCTTCTGCACGTCGGGAACGTTGTCCCGGAGTTCGAACACGCAGAAGCCCGTCCCCTCCTGGGCCACGCTCGTGATCTTCTTGATCCCCTCGACGCTGCGGCAGGCCTCTTCGATCTTCTGGCAAATGCCCTCTTCGACCTCATCGGGGGTGGCACCGGGGTAGGGAACCGTGACGAGCACGATCTCGAGGTCGAACTCGGGAAACACCTCCCGCCGCATGCTGGCGAAGGCCATCGCCCCCACGAGCAGCACCGCCACCATCAGCGAATTCATCGCCGGCAT
>JBJOHE010000328.1:0-18670 GCA_046047895.1 Planctomycetota bacterium
TCGCCCAGGAAGGGCAGATCACGCTCTCGTCGCCAGCTTCGATCTGGGTTCCGATTCGGCGGCTCGTGGGCATCGGCCTGCTGACGCCGGGCAACGGCGGCCTGATCGACCTGGGAGTGGGCGGGCTCGAAATCGCCGCAGAAGGAATTTCGGCCGAGGATCTGCGGGCGGGAATTCTGGCCGGCCGAGGCGACGGCGGTTGGAACGGCACGAGCGGGATCAGTTCAACGGCGGCGTCGACGGCCGGTGGAGCCCGGGCCGTCGGGTATGTCGTCGCACCGGACGGCACCAGCAGGGTTTCGTTCACCGCCCCAGGCGACACCGATCTCGACGGCGTGGTCAACGTGTTCGACCTCGTGGCCGTCAATGGTTCGGGAACCTACGGTCGGGGCGCGCCGGCCGACTGGAACGATGGCGACTTCAACTACGATGGTGTGACCAACGTCTTCGATCTGGTGTCGGTCGGTTCGGCCGCCGTCTACGGTCAGGGCAGGTTCCTGCCATCCGAGTCTGCCGCGGCGGCGAGGGCGGTACCCGAGCCTGGCGGAGTTGCGATCGGAGTCGGCTCCTTGCTGGTCGCGATCTGGGGGAGCCGCCGCCGGCCGGCCGCCTGACCGAGCGGACGGACTCTGCGGGGGAGCGGTTCGTTGGCGGCCTGCTGCTGCTACACTGCTGTCGTTCCGGCTGCCGGTGCCGGATGACACCAGACCGCGCAAAGCGGCTCGAGAACTGGGGGTGGTCGCTTGGCTCACGTCGTCACTGCAACGTCTCTTCATCGCCGCGACTTCCTCCGGCAGACAGCCCTCGTCGGCGGCACGGTGGCCGGCGGCCTTGCCTTCGGCCGATCGCTTTCAGCGGCGCCGGGGCCCAATGACCGGATTCGGCTGGGGCTGATCGGCCTCGGGTGGCGGGGCGGGCAGCATCTCGACGCGCTCTTGAAGACCGAAGGCTGCGAGGTGACGGCTCTCTGCGATCCCGAGGCTGCCTTCCTCGGCCCGGCCTCCGAGAAGGCACCCAAGGCCAAGACCTACGCCGACATGCGGAAACTGCTCGACGACGACGCGGTCGACGCGGTCGTGATCTCCACCTGCAACCACTGGCACTGCCTGGCTGCGATCTGGGCCTGCCAGGCGGGGAAGGACGTCTATGTGGAGAAGCCGCTTTCCTACACGCTCTGGGAGGGGCGGCAGCTGATCAACGCCGCCCGCAAGCATGGCCGAGTGGTGCAGGTCGGCACCCAGCAGCGGAGCGATCCGATGCAGGCTGAGATCCGCCGGTTTCTCCACGAGGAGCAGGCCCTCGGGCCGATCGAGTCGGTGGTTGTGACGCGGTTCGGCGTGCGGCCGGGCATAGGCAAGCGGGCCGAGCCGCTCCGGCCTCCCGCCACGCTCGACTACGACCTCTGGCTCGGACCCGCGGCCGATCAGCCGATCTACCGCGACAAGATCAACTACGACTGGCATTGGAACTGGAACACGGGCAACGGCGAATGCGCCAACTGGGGCGTGCATGTGCTCGACGACGTGCGGAACGTCGCCTTTCAGGACGCATGCTCGCTGCCCACGAGCGTCACCTGCGGCGGCGGCCGCGTGGTCTGGAATGACGCGGGGCAGACGCCGAATCTGATGTTTGCCCGGCTCGAGGCGGCGGGTGTGCCGGTGGTCTTCGCCCTGAGTAATCTGCCGCGAACGCCGGGAGCGAAGGAGCCGCTCCAGTTTGAAGACATCCAGAGCGGCTACATCGTCAACTGCGCCGGCGGCTCCTATCACGGCCGCCGGGCAGGCGGCGTGGCCCTTGATCGCGACGGCAAGACCGTCCGCGAGTTCAAGGGAACGACCGGCGGACGCGAACACTACCAGAACTTCTTCACCGCCGTCCGAGCCCGGGATCCTCAGGTTCTCAACGCCGAGACGGTGGTGGGCCATGACTCCACGAACTGGAGCCATGTGATCAGCGCGGCACTCCGGTCGGCTGAAGCCCGGGGGTTCATTCCCACGGACGATCTGCCCGCGGCAGGGCCGCTGGCCGCCGTCCGATCGCTGATGGAGAAACATCTGGCGGCTTACGGCTCCGACGACATCGCCGATACGCTCCGGCTGAGCCCCACTCTGCTCATCGATCCGGCCGGCGAGGCCTTCGTCGGCTCCGGTGCCGAGGCGGCGAATGCGTTTCTCGGGCCCCGGGACTTCCGGGCACCCTACGTGATCGAGCCGGTTCCCGCCTGAGTGATTACCACTGCAGGATCATGTCGCAGCCGGCGTAGAACTGGCCGAGTTGATCGCCGGCCGCGCCGATCCGCTGGCCGAGCGGCTTGCCATAAGGGCGGTTGGTGGTGGGGGAGTTTGGAGCGAACCAGTCATAGCGAAGTTCGGGGCGGATCACGAGGTTCCGGCTGCGGTAGTAGTTGAGCCCGAAGGTCAGTTCCCAGAAGTTGCCGGCGAAGTTACCGGCCCAGTAGCCGAGGTTGCCCAGTACGCTCTCGTTGCGGATCGGCGCGGAGACGACATAGCCGTTGTTGTCGCGGAAGTATTCCAGCCGCACGCCCCCCACCCACTTTTCATCAAACTTCCAGAACAGATAGTTGATGAACGAATACCACTGGGCGAGGCCTGCCGGCTGACCGGCATTGCCGGGCGTGACGCCCGCGTTGAACTGCCAGGCATTGTCGTTCTGGAACACGTAGGTGAGCCGATCGGTGAGCTTGTTGGTGTAGACCGTACTGATCAGCGAGCGGTTGCCAACGAGCGAACCATCCTCCGGCCGCAGCCCGAGGGCGGTCCGCTCGTTGCCAGTCGTGGTCATGATCGAGAGGGTCTGAGCGCCGTCGGAGCTGGAGAAGTCCATGCCGCCGAGGAATCCCGCCATGCTGCCGGCCCCGGGATAGCTCATGTTCTGCACGGCCCACGGCCCGCTTGTCCGCATCGGATCGGAGAAATTGTTCCAGCCGTTGTGGATGCCGGCGTAGATCGTGAGCTGCTCGTTCGGCTGCCAGGAACCGAGGAAGCCGGTGAAGGTGAACGGAGAGAACTGCATCGAGAAGCAGTGGGTGTAGAAGAAGTTGCCCACGGCCGGCACCTGCTCGTAACCGAGGATGCTGTAGAAGTGGCCGAAGCGGAGGTTGAACCCGGCCCGGGCGAAGTCGGCGTAGAGCTGCGGCATCGCCAGGCCGTAGTCCTTGGAGAAATCCCAGGAAGCAACGTTTTGGAGCCCCGTCTCCTTGAAGAAATAAGCGTCAAGGCCGCGGGCCGTGGTGAACAGATAGTCGGTGCCGAACAGCAGGTCGACCCGTCCACCCCAGTCCCAGCCGTCACCGCCGTCGGCCACCCGTTCGGTCACGAAGTAGAGCTGGTTGAGCTGTCCCTGCCAGGCCCGGTCGGCGAGCGTGACCGGCCCGTTGAAGGGTGAGCCCCAGTTGTTGGCCCCGATGCCTGCCTCGAGCCAGCCGTAGGTGTAGAAATCGCGGCGTTCGAGAAACGGCAGGTGGAGCCAGCGCTCGGGGCCACTCGCGTAGCCCGTCTCCTCCCAGGCGAGCCGAGTGATGGCCGGAGGCACGTCGGACCCCGGCGGAGGCTGGGCGGCCAGCCGCGACCCGCCCGGCACGGCAGCCGCCGCCAGGATCAGTGTCAGCATCGCCGCCCGAAGAACCACCATCACGTCCCGTCGCTCCCGATGCACCCGCCTCCAGCGTCGGGGCCGGGCCTGCCCGTGCCCTCTCGCTGGACGTTCACGTCGGCCCTCCAGGCCTCCGCTCACTGCGCGTCCGCTGCGCTTCGCCATCCGGGCTTCGCTTGCTCCCGCAGCTCGCTCAAGGGCACGGGCAGGCCCTCCCGGTTACCCCGAGTCTCTTCCGACATAGTCGTGTGATCGTGAGCGACGGGTCGGCGGCATGATCACAACCCGGGGAATCGACAGGGCCAGCGGTGGCTGCCCGGGCCTCCCTGTTTGCCTGTTTCATCTCGCCTTTGCAGACCCGCAGGCGTCAGCCGGCTGGGCGAGCCGAGCGGTAGCGGGCGAGGCAATCGAAGCCGGCCATCCGGGTCTCGATGTCGGCCAGGTCGGCGGCCGACCAGGTGAGGTCGGCGGAGGTCTTGCGGGGCTGCTCGAAGAGCATGCCGCGAACGGCGCCGATGTGGTCGGGATCCTCGGGGAGGCCGAGGAACTGGCCGAGCCGGTCGAGTTCACGGCCTGGGTCAGCCAGAAACTCGGCGTGGTGGCTCTCGAGGAACCGATCTGATGGCAGACGCTCACGGAGCGCCTCGGCGGCCTCGCAGTGCATGAAGTACCAGCGGATCCGGTCGCGAACGGAGAGGCTCGACCGGCGGTGCATCGTGGCGATCACATCGAACGGATTGCGAACGGCATAGACGAGCCGGACAGGTACGCCCAGCCGCTCTTCGAGCGAGCTGAGGAAGGCCGGGTTGCCGTGGAGCAGCAGCAGCGTGGGATTCCAGGTCTTGTCGCCCGCGACGAGCACGCCCTGTTTCTGATCCGGAGGTGGACCGATTTGGTAGTGGTAGCCTGCTGAGGCCCGCTCCTTGGACGCGTTGTAGCCGGCGTGGCCGATTACCCGGGCAAGCACCTCGTCACGGGAGAGGTTCTTCCAGAGGGTCATCGAGTCGGCCATCTCGTTGGCGACGATCGCCCGCGGGTGGCCGTCGAGCGCGGCGCCGAGCAGCGTCGAGCCGCTGCGGGCGTTGCCCACGATCAGCACGAAGCACCGCAGGTCGGGCAGGAGGCCCGCCGGGGAGGGCACGGCTGCGTCGGTCATGGCGAGGCGGCTCCGGGGCTGCTGCAGTGGTGTCGGTCGAGAATCTCCTCGTACGTCTCCACAGCATGGGCCGACCAGCGGTCGAATCCGAAGCGGGCGAGGGCATCGACTCGGGCGGCAGCGCCGAGGGCCGCGGCCCGACAGGGATCGTCGAGCACTGCATCGAGGGCGACTTCCCAGGCCGAAACGTCGGCCGCCACGAGCCCGGTGATCCCGGCGATCACGGCATCCTGGAGCGGCGCGGTCGGCGACACGATCGACGGCAGGCCCACGGCGGCGGCGGCAAGCCAGCGGACAACGCTCTTGGCCTCGTTGAAGGGGCTGTCGAGTTCCAGCGGGCAGAGATTCACATCGCAGCGGGCGAGTTCGGCAAACAGATCCAGCAGTGGCACCGGCGGGCGAATCTCAATCCGCTGGGTGAATGGGGCGAGCGTTGGATAGATCGTGGAGTCGAGATGGCCGAGGATCACGAGTATCGGCTCGGGCCGCCGCTGCATCATCCGGCCGATCGCCTCGGCGGCGACGGCAAAGTCGCGGTGGTGGGTCGGGGTGCCGCTGGCGAAGATCAGCCGCGGCCGGGCGTCGATGGCCGACGCTTTTTCCACCCCGATCGCCGCTGCCGCTGCCCGCTCCATGCGTCGATCGAGGGCATTGGGCAGCACGTGCACGCGGGGGCAGGCCTCGGCCGCAGCGGCTGCGAGCGCCGGCGTCGTGAGCACGGCCGCATCAGCCGCTGCCAGCGCCCGGCGGTAGTCGGCCGCTTCAGCGACCCACCGCTCGCGTTCGGCCGGCGGAAGGGTATCGAGAAAGGCGACCCAGCCCGCCGCCGTCACGGCCGGATCGAAGAGCAGGTCGTCGATGTCGTAGACGAGCGGGATGCCGCGGGCGGTGCATCGCTCCCGGAGGTCCGCGAATGATGGGCTCCAGCGGCCGCGAAATACGCCCACGAGATCAGCCGCCGCCGCATGGTCGATGGCGGCGGCATCGTCGAACGGCAGCACGGTCGCATGCCATCCGGCGGCCTCCAGTGCGGCGGCGGCATGCTCCACGCGGTAGACATGGCCGACGCTTCGCGGGGCTGCCGAGAGGAACGTGATGCGTCGCCGAGCAGCCGGTCGCGGCTGTTGCTGCGGTCCGGCCGCAAGCCCGGTGAGGATTCGCTCCGCCCAGGGGTCGCGGTCGGCGAGCGGATCGTGGCCTTGGCGAACGTCGCGGTAACGTGCCTGCAGCCAGGCAAACGCCGCGGCGACGTCGTCCCGCAGCGTTCGGGCCGCCGGCGTCTCGTCGGCGAGGCTGGCCTGGATGCTCCGCAGCAGGGCCAGCGCTGAGGCGGCTTCGTCGTCGAGATCTGCGTCAGTCGCCCGCTGCCGACGCAGACTCGGGTCGAGGAAGGCGTCAATCTCCGCTGCCGTGGCCGCCGGCGGCGGTGCGACCGCGCCGGTCGCGAACAGCGGGGCCAAGGCCTGCCGCCAGTCGCCGAGCAGATCGGCGTAGTGAAGGGCCAGCCGGGATCGGCCACGGGAGTGGAGCTCGGCATCGAGCACATACCGCAGCCAGAGCAGCAGGCCGCGGCTCGTCGCGGGGATGGCCGCTGGGCGAAACTCGGCCACATGAACCCGCGCCGCCAAAGAGCGGGCCACTTCGAGCGGATCGCGGGCGAGGATCACCTCAGTCGCTTCGATGTTCGCCGCGTCGAGCACCTCCCGCCAGAAGGGCAGGAGCCGGCAGATCCGTGGATCCTTGAGCACGATTGCCTCGGCGGTGCCGAACTCCTCGGCGAGGATTGCGGCCGCTTCGGCACGGTCCGCCTCACGCTCCGGCGTCGCAAACCACGCGGGAGCGATCGCCGCGTCGTCATTCCACCGCGTGCCAGCCGACTCAAGCAGACGATTGTTGAATCGGGCGATCCGCCGCGACTCCCAGTAGCCTCCCGGATTGTCTGCCGTGGGAGGCATCAGTTCTCGCGGCGGCGCGGCGCCCGCGAGCGTGAGCAGGCGGGCCAGCGCCGAGGTGCCGCTGCGGTGCATCCCCAGTACGACCACCGCCCGCTGCGGTCGGCCGGTCATGGGCCGCCCCCGGCGGCGGCGACCGCCTGTTCGATGGACGTCTGCAGGAAGGGCAGGGCCTGGAATGACATGCCGCCGAGGTAGGCCGCGGGCGTCGCAGGCGGCGCAAAGTCGCGGCCGCGGATTGCCACGTATTCATCCTGAAACCGAAGACCGGGGTGCTCGGCCAGGGGCACGTTCGTGGCCACGCCGCCGTGAAACTGGTGAAAGGTTCCCTCTCCCAACAGGATCACGAGCTGGCCGAGCCGCTCGCAGGCCTCGCGGTAGTAGTCGAGGTTTACGAATCCGCCCCCAGCCGATTGGAACCGTTCGTCGAGGCCTCCGAGCCGTTCCCAGGCGGTTCGCTTGACGGTCAGGAAGTTGCTTTCGGCGAGCGGCCGAAACCAGCCGCCGGCGCTACTGCCGGCCAGGCAGGCGATCCGAAACAGTTCGTAGCCGTCGGCCCGCCAATCGACCGAGCCGAGCAGCGCGTCCTCGGCGGCCTGGTCGTAGCCTTCGAGCATGGAGATGTTTTGCATCTTCGGCCCGAGGTGCCAGGCCAGCGTCGCCACGACCGGATCCTTCCAGGCCCGCAGGGCCGCAAGCGTGTGCTGGAGCACGCCCGGCGAGAGCATCCGGGCGCCGTCGATGCAGACGGCGACGGCAGCCCCGGTCGAGGCTCGGGCGGCGGCGTTGATCGCAGCGGCCGGCGAGGGTGCATCGGCCGCCCGCACCAGCCGGAAATTGGGGCCGTGCTGCCGCACGATTTGTTCGTCGAGCGGCACCGTCGAGCCCGCATCCACGGCCACCACTTCGTACTCGGCAGCGGCCACGCCACGCTGATAGGCCGGCGACAGCGTGTGGAGGGTCCGCGGAGCCTCGCGGGCCATGTTGCGAAAGGCGACGATCACGGAAAGTGCAGGAGCGTCCATGCGGCTGGGATCCTTGGTCTGGTCGCCGGACAGCATATCCGTTCGGCTCGGCAGGTGCCCTGGAGGTGAGTACATTGGGCCGCGTAGAAGCAGCCCTGCGACGCGGAGCAAACGACATGGATTCGGCGAGTCTCTTGGACACGGTGACGGCGGTCATTCGGGAGCAGATGGCGACGCCGGAGGCGGTGATCGAGCCCGGCACCCCACTCGGGGCCGATGGGCTCGGCATCGATTCGGTCGGCTGCCTGGAGCTCGTGCTCGAACTCGAGCGGCGCACCGGCCTCGCGCTTCGCGATGAGCACCTGACGGCCGAGGCCCTCGCCACTCCGGCGGGCCTCGTGGAGCTTCTCGAGCAGGCCGGGCAGAGCTGAGATGGCGGGCATCGTGCCGGCGGTTGCTGCGACGGGCCTGCCTCTGAGTTTGCAGCTCAGGCTGTTGCGGGGTGTGGCGGCGACCGGCTGGCGACAGATGCGGCTGCGGCACTGGGCCAAGGCACACCCACAGATTGCCAGCGGCCGTGGCTGGTGCCGGCGGGCGTGGTGGGGCGTCGCGGCCGGCGGAGTGATGCAACGGCATCTCGGGAATCCGAACCGCCGATCGGCTGCGCTGCGGTTGCTCGACGAGCCTGACTGGACCGAATTCGATCAGGCGCGGGCCAAAGGAGGCGTGATCGTGGCCACGGCGCACCTCGGGCCGCCCAAATTCCTCATGCACAGTCTCATCGAGCGGCGGCTGCCGCTACTCGTCTGGACGAATGCCGCCGATCTTCCGGCCTGGCTCCCTGCCACCACGGAGACGACGTTTCTCGATCCACTCCTGCCGGCCGAGCGTGGGGTGCTGATGGTGAAATCGGCGCTGCACCTTCGCCGCGGCGGCGTGCTCCTCGGGGCCGCCGACATGCAAACAGGCGACCGGAGCCGCGAGTTCGACCGGCTGGGCCGCCGGTGGCATCTCTCCCCCGGCCTGCCGGCGCTCGCCCGGCAGCTGTCCGTGCCCGCGTTTTTCATGCTGGCCCTGTGGGAAGGCAATCGGGTGCGGATCAGCTGCCGGCGGCTCGAGCCCCCGGCCTCCGATCTCCCAGAAGAAGCCTGGGAGGACGCCTGGCTCGACCGTTACTGGGACGAAGTCGAGAGAGTTGTCTGCACCTCTCCGGAAAACCTACGGTTCCTCCGCGGGATCGACGCGGGCCGCTTCCGCCGCGAGCTTGGGGTGTAGCAAGCTCGCACGGTGGCATGGAATGCACCGGCTCGGGGGCGGCAAAAGTCGCGTCGCGGGCGAGGATACGCCCTGATGCTCCGCGAGCGTTCGCCGACCCCCGAGCCTCGTCGGTCAGGCTGCTGTACCGGCGGCTCGATTCTCGGCTATCGCGGCATCACCACCGACTTCGGGCGGTCCTCCGGAGCGGCGCCGAAGTCCTTGTTTGGCTCAGGGCCCATCACGAAGGTCAGCGTGCCGCCCGCGACGATGTCGTTATGGGGGATGTACGACTTCCGATATGGCTTGCCATTGAGCTCGACGGACTGGATGTAGGGGTTCACCGGTGAGTTGTTCTTGGCCACGATGGTGAACTCACGCCCCTGGGGCAGGGAAATCCTGGCCTCGTCGACCAGCGGACTGCCGAAAACGTAGACGCCAGCCACTGGATTCACCGGATACATGCCCAGCGCCGAGAACACATACCAGGCCGACATCTGGCCGCAGTCCTCGTTGCCCGAGAGGCCATCCGGCTGGTCTGAATAAAGAGTGGTCAGAATCTGCCGCACGAGCTTCGCGGTCTTCCACTGCTGGCCGGCGAACGCATAGAGGTAGGTCGTGTGGTGGCCCGGTTCATTGCCGTGGGCGTATTGTCCGATCAGGCCGGAGATGTCGGCCGATGCACCCTCGGTTTTGATCGATTCGATCGAGAAGAGCTGGTCCAGCTTCTCGCAAAACGGCCCTTCGCCGCCCAGGAGTTCGATCAGTCCTTCGGGGTTCTGCGGCGCGAGCCAGAGGTACTGCCAGCCGTTCCCTTCGCAGTAGTCGTCGCGGCGGTGGGCCGACGCAACCGGGTCAAACGGCTCGCGCCAGGTGCCGTCGGTGAGTTTGCCTCGCATGAATCTCGTGTCGGGGTCGAAATACTCTCGGTAGGCCTCGCCCCGTTTGGAAAAGTACTCATAGTCTTCGTGCTTGCCGAGCGATTGAGCCATCTGGGCGATGCACCAGTCGTCGATGGCGTATTCCATCGCCTTGGCAACCGACTCGGTTTCGCGCTCGGCGGGGATGTAGCCGCGGGCTTTGATTGCATCCAGGCCTCGTTCGTCCCGCATGGCGGAGTTCTTGATCGCCTCGTACGCCCGCTCTGGGTCGGCGTCGAGCAGCCCCTTGAAATAGGCGTCGACGATCACCGGAACGGCGTGATAGCCGACCATGGTGTCGGTCTCGTTGCCCATCAGATGCCAGACGGGCAGCTTGCCCTGTTGATCGCGGATGGCGAGCATCGTCTGGGTGAAGTGCCTGACCCGTTCCGGCTGAGTGAGCGTGAATAGCGGGTGGGCCGCGCGGTAGGTGTCCCAGAGCGAAAAGGTCGTGTAGTTGTCGAAGTCTGCATCGCGGTAGACCTGCATGTCGGCGCCGCGGTAATCGCGATTGTGATCGTTGAAGAGCGACGGCGCGATCATTGTGTGGTAGAGGGCGGTGTAAAAGATGCGGCGGGTCCGGTCGTCAGCCGCGATCCGGATCCGGCCGAGTTGCTCGTTCCAGGCCTGCTGCGCCGCCGCGGCCACCTCGTCGAAGTCGGCATCGGCCGCCTCCGCCTCAAGGTTTGCCAGAGCGTTGTTTTCGCTGACAGGCGAGAGGCCCACCCGAACCACAACCTCGCCGGGCGAGCCGGCATATGTCGCAATGGCTCGCAGGCCGCGGCCTTCGGCCGACTCGCCGGGTTGCTCGTCCGCCCCTTGGAAGATGCGAAATTCAGCAAACGGTTGAGACGACCGAAGGGCGAAAAAGACCCGCTGGTCCTTGGCCCAGCCTGTCGAGCGTCGGGAGCCGACCACCGTCGCAGCGTCGACACGGTGAAGCCGGGTTTCGAGGGCGCGGCCGCCGCCATTCCCAAATTGAAGGTCGATTGCCAGGCGGGCCGGCTTGTCGGCCGGGTACCGGTACCGATGGAGCCCCACCCGCTCCGTCGCGGTGAGTTCGACATGCACGTCGTGGTCGAGCAGATCGACCGAGTAGAAGCCGGGGTGCACCTGCTCCCGGTCATGGCGATAGCGGCTCGCGTATCCGGCGTCTGGATCCTTGAGTGAGCCGGGGCCGGTGAGGAGCCTGCCGGTGTACGGCATCACGAGAATATCGCCGAGGTCCGCGATACCGGTGCCGCTTAGATGGAGATGCGTGAAGCCTGCCAGGATGCTGTCGGAGTAGTGGTAGCCCGAGCACCAGTCCCAGCCCTGATGAAAGTTCGTCGGACCGACCTGCACGCCGCCGAACGGCACACTCGCGCCGACAAAGACGTGGCCGTGGCCGCCGGAGCCGATCCAGGGGTCGACGGAGCCCGTGAAGTCGTCCGCATGGCCCGGTGAAGCAGACGGCGTGAAGAGAGCCGCCAGAATGCAGGCGGCGAGCAGGAAGCGGTTCATTGGGGCAGGGCTCTCGGAAGGGATGAAAGGCAGGTTGTGTCAAAGATGGTCGAGGGCGAAGGCGTAGGCACCAACGCCCACCGCCCGACTGGCGCCAAGTTTGGAGATGGCGACACCGACCCGCTTCTGCGGGTCGGTGATGACGGTGCGGCGGGAGTGTGGAACCCGGATCTCCCGGGCCTCGCCCCGCAGGAACTCTTGCCGTTGGGCTGAGTCGCCCAGGTCGTAGGCTGTCTGGATCAGGCGACGCGTCTCTCCGCCCCCAGCGGTGGCAATCGTGCCGTTGAGTTCCGCCATCACCCGCGGCAGAAAGAGCGGAGCCGCAGCCGCCAACCCCCCACCGATCACCGCCAGGCCGTCGACGAGTGTGAGCACGTTGGCCAGCACGTCGCCGACCACCTCGCCCAGTGTCTCGAACGCCCGCCGGGCCGCCTGCTGATCACCTGGAGTGACGCCTTGCGCGATCTCGCAGATGTCTTTGGGGGAGAGGCCGTCGGCCGAGGAGCCGGCGGCAGCAGCGTAGGCTGAATGCACCGCGCGGATGCTGGCGCCCTCCTCGGCGAAGCAGTCGCTCCGCACCTTGTTTCGCAGCAGCCAGAATTCGCCGCCGGCGGAGTTGTCGCCGGTGAGCAGTCGGCCGTCGATGACGATTCCACCCCCCAGGCCCGTTCCGAGCGTCAGCCCGATCAGGTTGCGATACCGCTTGTGGCTGCCGGCGGCCTCGAGCTCGGCGTTGATCTCCGGCAGCAGGCCGGCGATCGCCTCACCGTAGGCAAACAGGTCGCCATCATTGTTCAGGAAGACGGGCACGCCAAACCGCTCCGCCAGCATCGGACCGACGGCCACGCCTCCCCGATAGGCGGGAAGGTTGCCCACGTTGAAGATCACCCCATTTGGATAGTCCGCGGGGCCGGGAAACGCGAAGCTGATCGCGGCCGGCGGCTGGTCGAGCTGATCGATGAGCGTCTGAAAGCCAATGGTCAGGTTTTGCAGGCTTGCGTCGAGGTCGTGGGGCTCGGCGGGAAGCGTCACAGCCTGTCTGATCGGCCGCCCGCTCCGCATTGCCGAGAAGGCGAAGTTCGTCCCGCCGGCGTCGAGCGTCAGCACCACCCGCGGATCCGTGGTGAGCGAGGAGGAGGCCGTCATGCGGCGGCCTCCTTGGCTGTGATCCGGCGGTGGCTCCACCAGCCGTAATACGTGATGTAAAGGTAACAGGGAATGAGGGTCAGGAACGCGAGCCGGATGCCGACCGCATCACCGACCGCTCCCATCAGCAGCGGGAGGAGCGCGCCGCCGACGATCATCATTACCAGCAGGGATGACCCCTGGGAGGTGTGTTCGCCGAGATCGTCGATGGCGAGGGTGAAGATGTTCGACCACATGATCGAGTTGAACAGCCCGGCACCGAGCGCGACCCAGAGCGCCACCTTGCCGGTCGTGATCACGGCGACCAGCAGCAGGATGCAGAGAATGCCCGAAAAAAATGCGAGGACCGCCGATGGCCTGCCGCGGGCGATGGCGAAGGCGGCCAGGCAGAGGGCGATCATCAGCATGAACGGCACCAGTTCGACGACCGGCAGAAAGCTGGTCTGCAGCCGGCCGTCTTCAAATCGCAGGGCCGTGACGAGGTAGATCAACCCCAGCAGCAGGGCGGCCGTCGTCGCCATCAGCAGGGGTTTGCGGGACGGATTCGACGTCTGGGCCATCGCGATCGCTCCGCAGAGGCGGCCGATCATCGCGCCACCCCAATAGAAGGCGAGGTAGAGGCTGGCAATCCCTTCGGGCCAGCCCATGACCGCCGGGTCGCCCATGAAGCTCACGAGGTAGCTGCCGATCGCTACTTCGGCGCCGACGTAACAGAAGATCGCCACCATACCGAGCGTGAGCTGGGGAAACCCCAGAGCGCTTCCGACTCCATCGGACGGTGTGGAGCTGGCAGGCTGAATCCGCGGAAGGTGAACGAATGCCATCACGCCGGCAAGCGCAAGAAACATCCCGCCGTAGATCAGGTAGGGGGTCTGGATCGCGTCGAGCGTCACCTTCCCGTCCTTGGCGAACACCTCGTAGAGCAGCAGCCCGCCCGCGATCGGAGCGATCGTCGTGCCCAGCGAGTTGAGTCCCTGGGCCAGGTTGAGCCGCGCCGAGGCATTCTCCGGCTTGCCGAGGATCGCCGCGTAGGGATTCGCAGCGATCTGGAGCAGCGTCACGCCCGTCGCCAGGAGGAACAGAGCCCCGAGGAAGAAGCCGTAGGACTTCGACGCGGCGGCCGGCGAAAAGAGCCCGCAGCCGGCGGCACAGATCAGGAGAGCGGCGACGATGGTTCGCTGATAGCCGAGCCGGTTGATCGGGTCGCCGCTGGTCACGGAAAAGGCGAAATAGATCAAGGAGATGACAAAAAACGCACCGAAGAAGGCGAACTGCACGAGTCCCGCCTGGAAATAGCTCAGTTCAAAGCTCGATTTGAGGAAGGGGATCAACACATCGTTCATGACGGTGATGAAGCCCCAGAAGAAGAACAGCACGGTGACAGCGGCGAAGGGCCCCGCAGTCCCCTGCCCGGCGGCGAGATCCCCATGGCCGTTCGTTGGTGGGGCGTTCTCTCGGCGGTGTCTCGTTCCGGTGGCTTCGCCTGCCATGGCCTTGGTTCCTGCGTGGGGGTCGTGCATCACTTCGGTCGCGGAGTTTTGTTCTGGAGCCGGCGTCGGGCGTTGCCAGCGAGGCGGAGGTAATGGTCGCTTCGCAGCCCTTCGAGCCCGACAAACCGATCCTCGAGGCCGCGCGGTGGTTCGGCACACTTGAAGATCGCCGTACCCTCGTCGCACTCGTCGAACATGGCGACATAGAGGCTTTGGGCACCGACGCCGGTCGCGTCGAGAAGCTGCTGCTCAAAGAACCGGCCCCTTAGCCTGGGGATCTGATCGAGAGGTCCTCCCTTGAGGTTCTTCCAACTGAAGCCAGGGAAGACGACGGGCAGGTATTCGACGCCTCGCTCCCGGCACCAGGCCAGGTCTGGTGCCCAGGTCGAGGCAGCGTGGCGGCTCGCCTCCTCAGGCGTGCGATAGCGACCAACGGTCCAGGGACTCACGGCGTCGGCCGAGGCCACGATCTCCCGGAGGAGCGGATCGGGCACGGCATCGCGCGTGCCGGTTCGCCATCCCGTCGGCACTCCGACGAGCACCGCGCAGCCATCCGCTTTCAGTGCGGCCACGAGATCCCGGCACTCGGCGAGCGAGTAGTCGCGGCGCCCTTTGGCAAACCCGATACCCCAGACCGCCACCAGTGGACGCCCGCCGACCTGAATCGCGGCCGAATCGGTGCCGACGCCCGCGCGGCGGAGGGCCCGCCAGTCGGTGAGCACATCGCCGACCCGGCCGGCGGCCAGCCCGGTGAGGTCATACATCACCGCATAGACCCGCTGCTCGGTCTCTGCGGCGGTCCGGCAGTGCCGAAGCACCGTGTCGTGGAATGCCTTTCTGTCGGGATCGGCGATCGCGGTGGCGAACCGCTGCACGAAGACCCCGTCGATTCCATACTCCCGCATCCAGGAGAAGTGGCGCCGCACCGTCGCCTCACAGTAGGAACTGAAAACCTCGACTGGCCGACCCGCGGCATCGACGATCCCGAGCGGAAACCGTTCCTCAGGTGCGAGTTCAGAGACGTCGGGCAGAAGGTCGACCCGTACCTGGTCGGCAACGGGCACGGAATCGTCCGCATGCCGCCAGTGGTTCCAGCCGATGCCGGCTCCGTCGCCTGCCGCGGCAAACCAGCCCTGATAGCCGCAGAGCACCCGGCCCGTGAGACCTTCGGCGGCCAGAGCCGGAACTCCAGCCACAGCGAGCAATCCGCACCAGGCCGCCGCAAGGTTAAGCCCGCGGCCAGGGCGGCGGCATTCAGATGTCACGGACTCGTCTCTTCGCGACTTCAGGGCCGACGCCTGCGGAGGAGGAAGGCGAGGCCCGCGCCACCGACCAGGATCGAGGTGCCAGCTGGCTCGGGCACGGCGGCCACGCTGCCGGCGTTCGTGGGGGCGGCGGGGAAGTAGTTGCCCCGGCCGTAGGTTCCGGCCGTGTTGATGCCCACGAGGTCGAAGACGTTCGTAACGCCGTCGTAGTTGAAGTCGCCCTGGCTCCAGACGCTGCTGGTGCCTGTGCCGTATTTGCCTGAGCTGTTGACCGCCACCAGGTCGAACACGTCGACAGTACCCGTGAGGTCGACGTCACCGGCGGCGGCGAACGAGACCCGGGCCGAGCCGTCACCGGCCACGATGTAGCCAACGCTTCGAGTGCCGCCCGAGGCCGCGGCGGCGCTCGAGGTGATGCCGGTGGTGCCCGTCCAGGCGCCACCGTTTCGGCCGGCGATGATGTCGGCCCGGAGGTCGGCCGCCACGGCCCCTCCAACTGCGATGTTGATTTGACCGGCTCCCAGATCGACCAGCCCACCGCCGGCGGTTTCTGTCACAGCGAGTGAGCCGACCCCCAAGACAACCCGGGCATCCTGCACGAGCGAAAGGGTGCCCCCTGCATCGACGGTCACGGCTGGGGATCCGGCGATCGTGCCCGCATTGATGGCCAGCGAGTTGATGCCGGTGGAGGCATCGACCATGACCGCGGCGGCCGAGAGCGTGCCGCCGTCAACGATCACCGAGGGCGACTGCATCGTCACGCCGGAGGCAATTTGGAGCGTCGCGTCAGTGTCGACCGTCACGTTACTGGCGGTCAGGGCCACGGAAGTCGCAATTTCAAGGGTGCCCGCGGCGACCGTGGTCGGTCCGGAGTAGCCGTTGTAGGCATCAAACACCACCGTGCCCGCCCCGATCTTCGTGACGGAAGTCGCCACGTCGATGAACGGATAGCCGGCTTCCGTCTGGGTCTGCGTCCCGCTTGGCACGTCGATCACGATGTCAGTCGAAATTCCACCCGGCGAGAACACGAGCTGCAGGTCATTACCTTCCAGATTTACCGCGAACGTGCCGGTGTCGAAGAAGTTCGCGAATCCATCCGTGCCGTTGACGGCCGCGGTTTCGACATAGAACTTGTCTGCCGCGAAGCCGGTCACTCCGCCCGCCGCCGAGGCGATCGTCCAGGCGTAGGCCTGCGTCGGATCAAAGTTGGCTGCCGGCCCGCTCACATCAGGCCCGGTGGTGGCCAGCGTCCAGAGATTGAGGCGGAAGGGATCGGCGCTCGTGGCGTCGATCGTCAGGCCTCCGGTCACGTTGATCAGATCCCATGCGTCTTCGGCGCCCGCCACGCCCGTCGCCGACAGCATCTGCCAGTTGTAGTTGCCGCCGGCGGCCAGGGTCATTCCCTGCGAGAAGCTCAGCGTGCCGGGACTGGCGCCCGGAGAGAGCGTGGCACCCGTTTCGATCGTCGTGCCGCCGCCCACGACACCGGTGCCGCCCAGGGTGGCACCGGTTGCGACGGTTACCGGCCCCGTGGCGAGGGACTGGTCACCATTTACAAGCAGCGCACCGGTGGTCACACTCGTTGGGCCTTCGTAGGAGTTGGTCCCTGAGAGGATCAGTCGTCCCGACTCACCGGAGCCCAGCTTCACAAGCCCGCCCGTGCCCGTAAACACGCCAGACAGGATCACATCGCCGACGGGATTGGCGGCCTGTTGGGACGTGTCGACGGAAAGATCGCCCGTGAGTGCCGTATTCGAAGAGATTGTGAGGTTGAACGTGCGTGCATCGTCCTTGTTAAAGATCACCGAACCGGCCGACGGCAACGCGACGTCGGCGAACGTGGCTGCGCCCCGTCTCGCCGAAATGCCCCCGCCGCTCTCGACGGTGATCGGGTTAGTGATGACACCGATCGCCGAGGCATCACTGACGAGTCGGACGGCATCTCGCACCGTCACATTGCCGACGCCAAGTGCATCGGTGTTTCGGAAGAAGACGCGGGAGGCTCGGCCGGAAAAGTCCCAGTTGACTTCCGTCGGACTGCCCGATGAGTTGGAAAGGATGATGCCCGCCGGGCCCGTCGTCGTCAGAGTCTCACCCTGGCCGCTAAACCGGCCCGCGTAGGTCAGCACACCGCCGTTCACGCTGAGCGTGCCACCCCCGGCTCCGATCGTGACGCCTCGATTTTGGCCCAAGGTCATGGTGCCGTTCGTCCGCAGCGTGCCACCGCCCGAGATCGTGAGGTGATCCGGCTTGTAGGATCCCGGCGGCGGGCCGAGCGAGAAATCAGATGCAATCTGGACGGTGCCCTCCGTGATGGCAGTCTTTCCGCCGATTCGGTTGCGATTCGGATCGGTCGTGTTTCCTGTGTTGGGCAGAATCAACGTACCCGTGCCATTTTTTACGAAGACACCGCCATTGTTCCGGACCTCGAGGGGCGCGGTCATCGTTGCCGTAGCGTTGCCGTTCACTGTGATCGTCGCCGTGCCGGTGGAATTGGCGGGCGCTGGGATCAGAACGAGTCGTTCAAACTCTGCGGCTGCTTGCAGGGATGCGATGCTCCATGTGCCGGTCGTTGCGGGGTCTGCATCGCCGAAGATCACCGAAGTGAGCTCCTGATTCGCGTCGAGCGTGACCGTGACATCGGAGGTGATGTCGCTGGCAAATGTGGCGGTGAAGCCCAAGCCGTTGGCGATCGTCCCCCCTTCCCAATTCAGCGGGTCACTCCATGAGCCGCTGGTTGTGGCCGACCAAGAACCGTCGACGGCGAGGGCGGAGCCGCAAATCAGAACCGCCGCCACTCCGGCAACGAGCGAGGGCACTTTGGTTGCGATACCCGGGCAAAAAAGGCTACTTGATCGCTGAATGGCCATGAAACCTGCCCCTGACGGTCGTGGATGCAGCCGCACACAATGTACGAAGGAGACGAGAGCAGCCTGAACCGGAACCCGCCCGCCCTTTTTTCCGATTTCATCAGAAAAAGTGCCACACCCGGAATTCGTCCCGCAACCCTACGAGTCGATCCGGGTGGACCCGCTTAGCGCGGATTCCGTGGGCCGGTGGACCGGGGCGAAGGCTGGTCTTTACCGCCGCGAACGGCTGCGGATGCCGATTCCAGCGGCAATCGCCAACGTGGCCGCCAGCAAAGCGGTGTTTGGCTCGGGGACTGCCGCAACGGACTGCCCAGATCCGGCACCGATCCCGACGCCGTTGTAGGGGCCGCGGGCGTAGAGGCCGGAGGACATCATCGCCACGAAGTCGAGCCCATCGACCAGGCCGTCGGCATTGAAATCGCCGTCCCGCCAGGAGGCAGCCAGGCCGGAATTGAACTTCCCGCCGGCCACGATGTTCATCACGTCGATGACGTCGATGCTCCAATCGAGGTTCGTGTCGCCGGCCGCCGCGTAGGC
>JBJOHE010000329.1:0-2660 GCA_046047895.1 Planctomycetota bacterium
CTCGACGGAAACGAATTCGAGCACAAACGCGAGGATTTGACCGCGGATGACTGCCGGCAGGTGGGGCCATTGCGCAGCCAGAAAACCGAGGCCGTCGTTGTCGCCGAGCGCCTCCGTCCACCGTGCGTCGGATTGTGCGTCACCCGCCTGCGGGCTCGCCTTATTTCTCGGTAAAAACGGTGATCGGCCGAACTCCCCGTGGGGGTACTTTAACGGCCGCAGCATCCGCGAAAGCGTGTGCTGCGGCCGTTTCGCGTTTCTGCTGCGAGTCGGTGCGGCTCTCTGCGTGCACTGACTGTGTCGAAGTAGGTGCCGCTGTTTCGCCGCCCGCCCGTGCGACGTGGTCGTCGGTCACCGTGACGTCGTTCTTCCGGGCCAGGTCGGCGCTATGCCCCTCCCTCTGACACACCACGCAGACTGTTCCCCTACTTTCTCATGAGTACCGGTACAGAAACTGGGGAGGGGGCAGATTGAATTGGAGCCATGACGCCTGTGTACGATTCGCGATCGTTGACAGCCCTGGGACGCCCTGTCACCGTTGGAGGTCACGAGTTGCCGGAGTATTGTTATTTCAGTCGCAGGCACAATAAACGAACAACCACCATGTTGACATCGCCCTCAAGACTGGCCCTTCTGGTTGTGGCACTGTGGGGTACCGGGTCGGCTCCGGCCTCTCGGGCGGCAGTGACCATCACGCTGAGCGAAGTCGGCGGCGACGTCGTAGCGAATGCCTCCGGCTCCCTGGATTTGTCGGGGCTGCATTTTGTCGAGCCAGCTTCCATCCCCTCGCTGATCTACCCGGCCGTGGCCGCTCTCACCGTGGGCCCCACCTACGCCGAGGTGGAGAACTACGACGGCTTGACCGCGTGGCCTGAGGATTTTGGTCCGGGGGGAACGCGAGCGCCCGACTCGAGTTCGGGCGATTTCTTCGGAGTGGGCCGAGACACATTTGCCATACAGCGGTACTACCAAAACTTTTCCCCTTTGAGCGGCTCTTCGATCTGGCAGAACAGAACATTCGACGAACTCGGCGTCACGCCGGGCAGCTATACCTGGAGCTGGAGCACAGATTCGATCACGCTGAATGTCGTGCCCGAACCCTCCCTGTCGATCATCGCCGTCGCAGGCGGTTGTACCGCGGGTTATGCAGGCGCACTGCGTCGTGGGCGCCCCTGATGTGAATTTGCTCCCGCATGATGTTCCGCATGCAGTCGAACGGCCTCAGGCATCGTGGCTCAGAATGCCGCCAGCAGCCACCAGAGGGCCGCCGCCAGGCAGATGACCGCCGTGACCACCACCCAGGCGGGGCGACCGGCCGCCGTGTGGTCTTCGGCCGAGATGTACCGCTCGCAATGCGGGCACCGCGGCGAGTCTTCCAGCATCTCCCGGCCGCAATACGGGCAGGGCACCGTTGGCTCTTCCTCGTCAGACTCCCAGTCGGAGTCGTCGTCCCAGTCGTCGCCCTCATCGTCATGGAGCATGTCTGGGCCGGGCGGCGTGGCGGAGTAATGGGATGACGAGGTGGGAACGGCCGGCCTGCGGTATAACGCCACCGTCCAATTCAATGCCCCCTCGAGTCTACCGCATGTCGACGGCCGCCTTGCTTCAGCCCTTTCAGCTTCACGACCTCACGCTGCCCAACCGGGTGGTGATGGCACCGCTCACGCGGGCCCGGGCCGGGAGCGAGCGGATTCCCAACGCGATCATGGCCGAGTATTACGCGCAGCGGGCCGCGGCGGGCCTGATCATCTCGGAGGCCACGACGATCTCCGAACAGGCCAACGGCTGGCGGGAGTCGCCCGGCATCTACACCGAGCGAATGGTCGAGGGCTGGCGGACAGTGACCGAGGCGGTGCATGCAGCCGGCGGTCGGATCTTCCTCCAGCTCTGGCACATGGGGCGGGCCTCCCACAGCGATTTCCATGACGGGCGGCCTCCCGTGTCGGCTTCGGCCGTGAAGATCGAGGGGGACGGCATCTACACGCCCCTCGGAAAGAAGCCCTACGAGGTGCCGCGAGCCCTCGAGGCCTGGGAGATCCCGGGCGTGGTGGCCGACTACGGCCGCGCCGCGGCCCGGGCTCGAACCGCCGGCTTTGACGGGGTCGAGATCCACGCCGCCAACGGCTACCTGATCGACCAGTTTCTCCAGTCGAAGAGCAATCATCGCACCGACGACTACGGCGGGAGCATCGAGAAGCGGGCCCGATTTCTCAAGGAGGTGGTCGAGGCGGTCAGCGTCGAATGGCCGGCCGGCCGGGTGGGCGTGCGGATCGCGCCCAACGGCGTGTTCAACGACATGGGCTCGCCGAACTTCCGCGAGCAGTTCCTTCACGTCGCCGGCATGCTTGACCGCTATCCGCTGGCCTACCTGCATGTGATGGACGGCCTGGCCTTCGGCTTCCACGACCTTGGCGAACCGATGAAACTGCCGGAGTTTCGCGGGGTGTTTCACGGTCCGCTGATGGGCAACTGTGGCTACTCCTTCGAGGCGGCCGAGCGGGCTGTGGCGGCTGGCGAGGCCGACCTGATCGCCTTTGGGCGGCCCTACATCTCGAATCCCGATCTCGTGGAGCGGTTTCGCCACGGCTGGCCGCTCGCGCCGCAGGCCGACATGGCCACCTGGTACACCCCCGCCGGCGCGGAGGGCTACACCGACTTCC
>JBJOHE010000330.1:0-2832 GCA_046047895.1 Planctomycetota bacterium
ACCCTCACCGAACGTCCGGCTCCGGGGCAAGGGCGACCCCGACCCGCCAATTGACGACGCTACTGCCCAACACACACACGGCACCCTCACCGAACGTCCGGCTCAGGGGCAGGGGCGACTCCGACCCTCCAGTTGACGACGCTTCTGCCCAACACAAGCACGGCACCCTCACCGAACGTCCGGCTCAGGGGCAAGGGCGACCCCGACCCTCCAATTGACGACGCTTCTGCCCAACACAAACACGGCACCCTCACCGAACGTCCGGCTCAGGGGCAAGGGCGACTCCGACACTCCAGTTGACGACGCTTGTGCCCCACCCATCCGGGGTCAACAAACAGCCGCGCCGGCATCCCAAGCCAGCGCGGTATGCTCCCGCGCCTGTTTTTCGATCCACCGAAGGGGAGGGATGATGGCATCCGCGTCTGGGGCAAACTGCGTGCTGGCGCTCGATCAGGGCACGACGTCGAGCCGCGCGATCCTGTTCGATGCCGAGGGCCTTCCGCTCGGCGCCGCGCAACGGGAGTTCGCCCAGCACACACGCGAGGCGATCGGGCCCGATGGCGAGGATCTGGGAATCGTGGAACACGATCCCGAGGAGATCTGGCAGACCCAGCTCGCGTGTGCCCGCGAGGTGCTCACGACGGCCGGTGTTCAGCCCCATGCGGTCGCGGCGATCGGAATCACCAACCAGCGGGAAACCACGATCCTCTGGGAAAAGGCCACGGGCCGACCCGTGGCGCCGGCGATCGTCTGGCAGAGCCGGGTCTCGGCTCCGATCTGCCGCCGGCTCGAGGCCGCCGGGATCGGGCCGGAGGTGAAGCACCGCACCGGGCTCGTGCTCGACCCGTACTTCTCGGCCACCAAGATCGTCCACCTGCTCGAAACCATTCCCGGGCTTCGGGAGCGGTGCGAGCGGGGCGAGATCCTGTTCGGCACGGTCGACACCTTTCTCATCTGGCGGCTCACCGGCGGACGAGTGCATGCCACCGATGTCACGAATGCCAGCCGCACGCTGCTGTTCGACATTCGGCAGTCGGCCTGGAGCGACGACCTCTGCCGCATGTTCGGCGTGCCGCGATCGATCCTGCCTGAGGTGCGGCCATCGAGCGGGCTTCTGGGGCCGACCGACGCGGCCCTGCTCGGCGCGGCGATTCCGATCGCCGGCTGCGCAGGCGACCAGGAGGCCGCCGCGTTCGGTCAGGGCGTCGAGCAACCGGGCGACGCCAAGACCACCTACGGTACAGGTGCGTTTCTGGTATTCGCCACCGGCGAACGGATCATCGAAAGCGGGAGGGGACTCCTGGCCACGCCCGTCTGCAGTGTGGCGGCCGGCGGTGAAGCGGCGGCCCTTCGCTATTGCCTTGAGGGCTCCGTGTTCGTGGCCGGAGCACTCGTCGGCTGGCTCCGAGACGGGCTCGGCCTGATCGAGCAGGCTGCCGACATCGAGCCGCTCGCCCGCGGCGTCGAATCGAGCGGCGGCGTGACGATCGTGCCGGCGCTCACGGGCCTCGGTGCGCCCCACTGGGATCCGGCCGCCCGCGGCCTTGTGATCGGGCTCTCTCGAGGTACCAACCGCGGCCATGTCGCCCGTGCGGCGCTCGAGGCGATCGCCCTGTCGGTCGCCGAGGTGGTGGCCTGCATGCAGGCCGACGCCGGCATGCCCCTGCGGCGGCTGCGGGTGGACGGCGGAGCAACCGGCAACGACCTGCTGATGCAGATCCAGGCAGATGTGCTCGGCATCCCGGTGGAGCGGCCGGCCGTCCGCGAGACGACGGCGCTGGGGGCGGCGCTCTTGGCCGGCCTCGCGACCGGGTTCTACGCCGATTCAGGGGCGGTGGAGGCGGCTCGGAGGGTCGAGCGAACCTTCCAGCCGGCCGCCGACCAGGCCGCCCGCGACCGGCTGCTTGCTGCCTGGCGGGATGCGGTCGAGCGGAGCAAACGCTGGGCGGTCGGCCGCTGAGGATCGGCCGTCATCTGGGCATGGGCGGTATGCTCGGGAGCATCATGCGACCGCAGCAGGTTTTGATCCCGCTCGCCCTCGGAGGCTGGCTGCTTACGAGCGTTGCCGGCGGCGCCGACAGCCGCGTTGACGGCCTGGACCGGGCCGTGGAGGCCTCGTGGGTGCGGCTGCCGATTCGAGAGTGGGCCGCGCGAGCGACGGATCTCGCCGGCCGGCCGGTCATCATCGATCGCCGGATCGATCCCGAACGGCTCGTCTCGCTCACGGCGCGTGGTGAAACGTTGCGAGAGGTGCTCGACCGCGTGGCTGGCTCGGTCGGCGGGCGGATCGATGCCCTCACCGGTTCGATTCGAATCGTGCCGGAGGCGTTGGCGGGCCAGGCGGCTCAGGCCGACCGGGAAGCTCGGGCGTGCCTTGCGCGGCTGCCAGGGCGGGCCCGCGCAGCGTTGTCCAAACGCCGGGCCTGGGAGTGGCCGGACGGGGCCCGCCCCAGCGACCTCGTGGCAGCCGCGGCTGCCGAGGCCGGGCTGCAACTCGAGGGCCTCGACCTGCTTCCCCACGATCACTTCCCCGCCGCCCGCCTGCCGCCCCTGTCCCTCGCCGAACGGCTCGACCTCGTGCTCGCGCATTTTGATCGCCGAGTGGCTTGGACGGTCGAGGGCGGCAGGCCGGTCGGGCGGATCGTGCCGATCAGCGACGGCCTCGATCCCGAGTCCCCAGCGGCCACGGCACGGAGACCGCGGGCCGCGGCCGCCGCGACGCCGCGGCCTGGCCGGCGGTCATCGGCCGGTCGGGAGGTGTTCTCGCTCCGGCTGGAGGCTCCGCTCGACCAGGCCCTGACGGCGATCGCCGAACGGCTCGGGCTCGAATTC
>JBJOHE010000331.1:0-4249 GCA_046047895.1 Planctomycetota bacterium
CCCTACGTGGTCGAGGAGGCCCGCCGCCGGATCGAAGGCTACTACCACGAGAAGGGCTACGAGGCCGCCCGGGTCACGACCGTGGAAGGGGGCAAGCCGGGCGACAAGGGAGCCGTGTTCCTGATCGACGAAGGGCGGTCGCGAAAGGCGCTCTGGACAAGCTTCGTCGGCAACACGATCGCCACCGACGCCCGGCTCCTGACCCAGATCAAGAGCAAGCCGGGGGTCTTCTGGCTGATCGGCGGCGACGTCGACCGCGAGGCGATCGATGCAGACGTCGACGCCCTCACGGCCTACTACCGCGCCCTCGGCTTCTTCCAGGCCAAGGTGGGCCGGGAGGTGACCGTGGTGCACGAGGGGCTCCGGGATTGGACCCATCTCACCTTCGTGATCAACGAAGGGCCGCGATACACCGTGCGAAATGTCTCCTTCATGGGCAACAGCAAGTTCAAGACCGAGTTTCTCGAACGGGAACTGGAGCTCAAGGGCGGTGAACATTTCAACCAGGCCAAGATGGACAAGGACCTCAACCTGATCCGCGACATCTACGGCGGCCGGGGCTTCGTGTTCGCCGACATCCGGGCCGATCCTCGCTTCCTCGAGGAGCCCGGCCAGCTCGACCTGGTCTACAACATCGCCGAAGGCCAGCGGTATCGGGTCGGCAAGATCAACGTGCGAATTCGGGGCGATAACCCGCACACCCGCCACAGCGTGGTGCTCAACCGGCTCTCGCTCCGGCCGGGCGACATCCTCGACGTCCGCAAGCTCCGCGACGACGAGCGGCGGCTGAAGTCGAGTAGCCTGTTCGCCGCCGACGCAGCCAAGGGAGAAGGGCCGCGGATCACCTTCTCCAAGCCCGAGGGCCGCGAGGCCACCCAGATGGCCCGCGATCCGAACCGGCCCGGCTTCCGCGGCCAGAGCCCCGACGAGCCGGGGGATGCCGTGATCGACCTCGTGCTCGAGGCCACCTGGAGCGAGGTTGAAGAGATGGCCCGCGGCGACGAACCCTCAGGCGAGCCTGACGCGGGCCGTGGGTCGCCAACGCGGGAGGCCGCCAAGCCGCAGCCAAGGGCAACGGCGGGTGAGCCCGTCTGGCGTGGCCAGAGCCCGGCCTATCCGGCCACCGCCGCTCCCCAGGGCTACGCTCCGCAGGCATACGCCCCGCAGCAGCCCGCCTATCCCCAGCCGGGGTATCAGGCTGCTCCCGCCCAGCAGCCGGTCTATCCGCAGGCCGCCTACCCAGCCGTGGCCGCACCTGCCGCGGCGCCGGTCGCCGTCGCCCAGCCGGCCATGCAACAGCAGCCCATGCAGCCCTGGGGCGGACAGCCGCTCGCCCCGGCCGGCCCCGAGGCCCTCGACTACGGCCGGATGACCGCCCCGGCCGCCATGCCCTACACCGCCCAGCAGCCGGTGGCCGGCGCGGGCTCCCCGGCGGCCGGATTCCCCGCGACGCCGGTCGCCCAACTCGATCCCAATCAGCCCCCCGGCTTCCAGGGGCCGGGGATGCTGCCTGACTTTGGCGGCGGCGGAGCCATGGGAGGCATGGGAGGCATGCCCGTTTATCCCGGCAATGAGCCCTATGTGATCCTCGACGTCGACGCCGAGGAGACCCAGACCGGCCGGCTCATGATCGGGGCGGGCGTCAACTCCAATGCAGGCCTCGTCGGCAACATCGTCATCGACGAACAAAACTTCGACATCCTCCGGCTGCCCCGCAGCTGGGACGACATCAAAAATGGCACCGCCTTCCGCGGCGCTGGCCAGCGATTCCGGCTCGAGGCGGCCCCCGGCACCGAGCTGCAACGCTACATGGCCACCTTTCAGGAGCCCTATCTCTTCGACACCCGGATCGGGCTGTCGATGTCGGCCTCCTACTACACCCGCTACTTCTTCGACTGGGCAGAGGCCCGCACCGGCGGCCGGATCGGGCTTGGCTACCAGTTCCAGTTCGCCCCCGACCTCTCGGTCAACGCCGGCTTCCGCGGCGAGAGCGTCGACATCTTTAATCCCCGCGTGCTCGCTCCCGACATCGTGGCGATGCAGGGCACCAATGGCGTCTACGGCTTCTCGGGCGGCATCATCCACGACACCCGCGACAGCCCCTTCCTGCCCACCCAGGGCCATCTGGCCACCTTCGAGTTCGAGCAGGTGATCGGCACGTTCGTCTATCCCCGCGGGATCCTCGAGGGCCGGCAATACTTCCTGCTCAACGAGCGGCCCGACGGCTCGGGGCGGCATGTGCTTTCGGTCGGCTCGGTGCTCGGGATGAGCGGCCCCGACACGCCCGCCTACGACAACTTCTTTGCCGGCGGCTACAACACCCTCCGCGGCTTCGTGTTCCGCGGGGCGAGCCCCCGGCAGGCCGGCCCCAACGGCCAGCTGGCGATTGTCGGCGGTCCATTTCAATGGCTCAACACGATCGAATACCTGTTTCCGATCACCGCCGACGACTCGCTCCGCGGCGTGGTGTTCACCGACTTCGGTACGGTCGAGAGCAACGTCTCGATCAACAACATGCGAGTCGCCCCCGGCTTCGGCCTGCGGATCACGCTCCCGGCGATGGGCCCGGCGCCGATCGCGCTCGACTTCGCCGTCCCGGTCGCCTACGCCCCCGACGACAGCCAGCAGCTGTTTAGCTTCTTCGTCGGCTTCGCCCGCTGAGCCGATGCCCGGCGGCGGCGGGGACCACTGCGGCCGGCCCGGTTCAACCCGGCGGCAGGTCGACCACGAAGAGCTGCGTGTGCCGCCGGTGGCCGCCGGCGGCCGGCAGCGAACGCACAAACGCGATCCGCCGACCGTCGGGCGAGACCACGCAGGCCTCCGGCCGCGGGCCGGTCGCATCGCGGACCGGCTCGGTGAGCCGGCTGGTCGTGCCGCCGGCGATGTCCACAAGACAGACGCTGCCGTCGGCCACGCAGGCGACGTGCCTGCCGTCGGGCGTCCAGGTGAAGCTGCTGGCGATGTCCCACGGGTTTCGAGTGACCTGCACGGGCTCGCCACCGAGCGGGCTCACGGTGAACAGTTGCACGATCCCGGCCTCGTCCCGCATCAGAAAGCCGATCCGATCGCCGGCGGGGTTTGACCGCAGCCAGTGCCGTGGCCCCTGGATGCCCGGATGAAGGCGATCGGCCGTGAAGGTGAGCCGCCGCTGGGCGACGCCCGCCGGTGGTGCGGGCCGCGTGAAGGGCGTGCCGGGGAGCGGCCCGCCCCCCGGCCGTTCCAGCGCGGCAGGATCGTCCGGCAGATCGACGATGAACACCTCGTCGATCGCCGTGCCACTCGCCGTGGTCACCCGGCCCTGGAAGGCGAGCGCCCTTCGCTGGCGGGAGCCATCAGCCCGGAGGTAGCCGTCGTGGCCCACCCAGCCCTCCTCGCAGGCCCGGCTGATCTCGTCGCTGCCGGGCTGCGGCTCGTCGGCCAGCGCGGTCACGAGCACCGAGAAGCCGGAACCGTCATGGTTGCGGTCGTGTCCGCGCGGCACCCTCACGGGACGGTCGCAGACGCTCACCCCCACGCCGCGGAGATTCCACTGCCGTCCTGCCGGCCCCGGTGCCTCGAGCACCGCATCCTCGTAGGTGAAGCTCACGAGCCGGCCGTCGGGCGAGAAGACATGGACATGGCTGCCGCCCCGGAGCGCGCCGGGCGTGAAGGGGGCCACGAGATCGCGGGCGTCGAGCGGCTGTGTCACGCCAGGCTCAGAGGCTCGGACCACCACTCCCTGCCGCCGGGCCGCGGCGTAGGTCCAGTCGGCCGTGGGGTGCTCCGGCCCGAGGATGAAGGCCAGGCGGTCGTCGGTCGGGCTGGCGGTGACCACGCCGCAGCAGGCGCCGTGGCGGGATTCGTAGAGCAGCTCCACGCGGCCGCTCTCCACTTCCACCCGCTCGATCCTCCTGCCATCGAAGACGGAGCCGTCTTCCGCCGACCGAATGTCGTAGACGAGCCAGCGGGAGTCGGGCGACCAGACGGCCGCGTTCGTGAGCACGTGGCCGTGCTCCGCCCAGGTCACCTGCCGGGCCGCCACGCCGCCGACGAAGGGACTGTCCATAGACCAGGCACTCCTCCGACAACACCCGCACCGAGTGGCTCGGCCGCCGGCCGACCGCACACCAGGATGATGTCCTCAGGGAGCGGTCAGAGCTTTTTCAGCCGGGTGAACTCGTCCATCGTGACCGTGGTGAGTTCGCCGTCGTCGCGGGCCAGGATCAGCACGTCGCTGTAGACCTTGTCGTCGGGATTCCGCCGGAAGTGG